>DASZPC010000577.1:0-1999 GCA_035550455.1 Chitinophagales bacterium
GGGCGACCGGCCTGTGTCAATTTTACAATTTCTTCAATAATGGCATTGAATTTTTCGCGCTTGGTTTTGTACACCAAATCTTCGCGGTCATCGCGCACTATTGGGCGGTTGGTGGGTATTGAGGAAACTTCCAGCTTATAAATATCCCAAAACTCCTGCGCTTCTGTTTCGGCAGTACCGGTCATGCCACAAAGTTTGTGGAACATGCGGAAGTAGTTTTGCAGGGTAATAGTAGCCAGCGTTTGCGAGGCTGCTTCCACCTTTACGTTTTCCTTGGCTTCAATGGCCTGGTGCAAGCCATCGCTGTAGCGGCGGCCTTCCAATATACGGCCGGTGTTCTCATCCACAATTTTCACCTTGCCATCCATTACTACGTAATCATCATCTTTTTCAAACAAGGTGTAAGCCTTCAGCAACTGCGATACCGAGTGTATGCGCTCGCTTTTTTCGCTAAAGTCCTGCATCAGCGCATCTTTGCGTTGCAGTTTCTCTTCGGCGGTTAACCCTGAATTTTCAATTTCGGCAATACCCGAACCAATATCGGGGATAATGAAAAAGTGGGGGTCCTCTCCTGCGCCGGTTATCAGTTCCACCCCTTTATCGGTAAGCTCAACGCTGTTGTTCTTCTCGTCAATGGTAAAGTACAGCTCTTTGTCAACCAGCGGCATATTCTTTTGCTGCTCGCCCAGGTAATAGTTTTCAGTAGCCTGCATTATCTGTTTCATGCCCGGTTCGCTCAAAAACTTTATCAGCGCATTGTTGCCTGGCAAACCACGCTGTGCGCGGTAAAGTGCCATACCGCCTTCGCCTTCCTTCTCACCTGTTTTCCCATCTTTTATCAACCGCTTGGCATCGCTTAAAAACTGGTTGGTTACTTTGCGCTGTACATCCACCAGTTTCTGTATGCGCGGTTTCAGTTCATAAAACTGTTGCTCATCGCCGGTGTCCACCTGCCCCGAAATAATCAATGGCGTACGGGCATCGTCAATCAACACCGAATCCACCTCATCCACCATGGCGTAGTGGTGCTTGCGCTGCACCATTTCATCGGGGTTGCTAACCATGTTATCGCGCAGGTAATCAAAACCAAACTCGTTGTTAGTGCCATAAGTAATATCGGCCAGGTAAGCATTGCGGCGGTCTTCGCTGTGCGGCTGGTATTTATCAATACAATCCACCCGCAAACCCAAAAACTGGAATATAGGGCCGTTCCATTCACTATCGCGGCGTGCCAGGTAATCGTTCACCGTTACAATGTGTACGCCCTGGCCAGCCAATGCGTTTAAATAAGCAGGCAGGGTGGCTACCAGGGTTTTACCCTCACCGGTGGCCATTTCGGCAATTTTGCCTTCGTGTAGTACTATACCGCCTATTATCTGCACATCGTAGTGCACCATGTTCCATTGCACCTCGCTGCCTGCAGCCAGCCATTTGTTGGCATAGCGTACCTTATCGCCATCAATTTTTATGTTATCAAACGCAACAGCCAGTTGGCGGTCAAGGTCGGTGGCAGTAGCCTCTATAAATTCGCTGTTGGTAAAGCGGTAAGCTGTTTCTTTTACTACAGCAAAAGCTTCGGGTAAAATTTCTTTCAGCACCACTTCCAGTTGGCTGTCGCGGTCTTTGCGCAGCTCGTCAATTTTTTTGTAGTGCTGGTCTTTTAGTTCCAGGTCTTCCTCGGTTTCCGCATTTTCTTGCAGGGTGCTTATCTCTGCGTCCACCTCTTTCAGATGCTCGGCAATGCGCTGCCTGAACTCCACAGTTTTATGGCGCAGTTCATCATTGCTAAGGCCCTTCAGTTTTTCGTACTCCTCGTTTACCAGCACCACTACGGGCTGCATTTGTTTATACTCGCGCTCGTTTTTGCTTCCAAATACCGAGGTAACTAACTTATCAAAAAATCCCATATTATATGAGTGGGGTTGTTATTTAATGGATTAATCGTATTGCGTGGTTCTTTATTTTTAAAGGGATGCTAAAATAGCGTTTTTACACAGGT
>DASZPC010000578.1:0-4095 GCA_035550455.1 Chitinophagales bacterium
TAGCCAATCCTGTTGGCGGGTACCTGCAGGCAATATTCAAAAAAGGCAATGCACCAGCTAATAACAATGACCTTCCAAAGGGCAACATTGGTGTACTTAAGATGGCCATACCAGGCAATGGTCATAAATATATTTGACCCAAGTAAAAGCAGTATTGTTTTCATAAAAATCAGCAGATTAAAATTTATTCAATTTATAAAACTAGCTGGCTACTTAGTAGTGCTTAACATCTTATAACCCGCCAGAACTGATAAGGGCGCTTATTGCTTCGGCCTGCGCCCTTATTTCCGGTATTGCTACTGTTTCCCATTCGGCTGGTTTTCTAAGCCCGCCAATAGCGTAAACATTAGTCAAAGGCTCATTATTGCCTTGCAATAGCTCACCATGCCTGCCTGTTTTAATGCCCAGTTTCAATTCATCCTGTACCGCCATGCCTTTTGCCATCAGGTTCACCATTAAAAGGTTGCCGCTTTTACTATAATCGCTGTTCGGCCCAACACAGTTAATAATAACACCCGCTGTTACCGATGCGGGCTTGCCACCCCTGCCGGTGTAGTTAAACACTATCCTATCGTCCATTACCTCCACGCCCTTTGCCCTGCCCGAAACCACAACGAACTTTCCAGCCGCTTCAAGTTCTTGCAGCATTTTAGCTGATTCAGCAGGCATACGGTGACGGTGTATATCCCAGTAAACCCGTAAATACCGCAGAAAGGTTTGCTTTTCCTGCACTGAAAAACCCTGCCATAAGCCGGGCGTATGGGCGCGAAGCGAGTCAATTACATCCTGCCAGGCATAACTATTTAACTGTGCCTGGGCAATGTTCCCGCGCAATAAATTGAATACTTCATGTAAAGACGCCTGCGAAGGCCACGATAGGGTAATTTCATTGGGCTGTGTATGAATTTGCGGCAGCAGGCCCCTGCGTGAAAAGGCCGTTATTTTTGCCCGATGCCCACAGTAATTCAGGCTGCCGGCAATATCAACCATACTAAGGCCGGTGCCAATTATCAATACATCGCCTTGCTGCTCCGCCAAACTGCTGATGTTGCAATGCCAGGGGTTGCCTATGTAGCGCCCGCCCAGTTTTTCGATAGTGGTATTATCGAATATATGCATCGGTAATTCATTACCGGTGGCAATTACTATGTATTGTGCAGCCAGTTGCGTACCCGATTTTAGTTTCAGGCTATACTGGTTAACTCCTGGCCCCAAATCAATATCGTCCACCTCATCGTTCAGCACCCGGCACCGGTTGCCGCACCGGGCCTGCTCGCGTTGTAAAGCATCTTCCAGGTAATCGCCAAACCATTTTCGTGGTACATAACTACCTGCATTATAGTTCCCGTTTTCCAGGTAGCCCGGCTTGCTTTGCAGCCAACAATAAAAGTCGTCCGGCTTAATGCTTGACAGTCCCATTTTACCGGCTGCCACGTTTAAAGGCGCAAACGGCAAATTGCCTGCAAAGGCTATGCCCCGGCATAAATTGCCTTTGCTTTTATCAACTATAACAAGGTTTATATCATCATTCCCCTGCCTTAGTAAATGAATGGCGGTGATGATACCGGCAGCACCGCCACCAACAATTACCGCCGTTTTTTTATCGTACACCGCATTAAAGATAAAAAGTTGAGAAAAACAAAAGTATATATTCTCTATAGATATAGTAGAGAATTAACTATTAAATTTTCGATTATTTTTAAATTTTACTTACCAGCTAACCCGAAATGATTACCAAGAAAGCAAAATATGCCATGAAAGCCCTGGTTTACCTTTCACGAAAAAAGAAAGGCGAACACGCACTGATAAGTGAAATTTCGGAAGTTGAAAACATACCTAAAAAGTTTTTGGAGGCTATTTTGCTTGACCTTCGCAAAGCAGGCTACCTGGGCAGCAAAAAAGGCAAAGGCGGTGGCTATTACCTGGCAAAAGATGCTGCCGCTATAAGCATGGCCGATATTGTAAGGCATTTTGAAGGAGCCATAGCCCTTTTGCCCTGTGTATCGCAACTACATTATGAACCATGCGAAGGCTGTGAAGACGAGGCCACCTGCGGCATACGCGAGGTTTTTAAATTGATATGGGAACAATCGGTAGCCACTTTAAAAGAAAACACTTTTGCCGAAGTGGTGCGCAAGGAAAATAAACTGCGCAAAAAGAACCCGCCCAATTAGCCAAATAAAAAAGGGCAACCGCTTTAGCAACGGCTGCCCTTTAGCTTGTAGCTAAACCCCCTTAATTATTTTGGTAAGCCGAGTTTACAATACCCATGTTCTTCAGCCTTTCCTGCAATTCCTTGCGGGCAAAAAATATGCGGCTTTTAACCGTGCCCAAAGGCAACTCCAGTTTATCAGCAATTTCCTGGTACTTAAAGCCCTGAAAATACATCAGGAAGGGTTCGGTAAAATCCTTGCTTACGTCTTCCATGGCTTTTTCAATATCCTCGGCCATAAATACGCGCTCCGAGTCGTTTTTCTCAACGCTCTTAGTGCTGTTTAACAGGTATTGGTTTTCAGAGGTATCAGTAACTGTATTCCGCTTTTGATTGCGGCGGTAGTTATTGATAAAGATATTGCGCATAATGGTAAACAACCACGCTTTAATGTTGGTACCCTCGGCAAACTTCTCCTTATTGGCCAGTGCCCTGTAAAAAGTATCCTGTATCAGGTCTTCTGACTCCTCGTGACTGCGGGTCAGGTTAAATGCAAACGGCCTGAGTATGTTTTCGTATTGCATTATTTCGGTTCCAAATTTGATTGAAGGTGTCATAAATTCTCCTTTTTTGCCTTTCTTTAAAACTCCATCCGTTTTTAGAATTTGTTTAACTTCTTTATCCAAACTCTTTGACAAAGTTAACGCAAAAACCTTACAAACCTTTTAGCTTTGTTCAATATTTAATGTGCAAAAATTTCACAAAAAGAACCAAACGAGGGTAGATAAAAAGCAGATACCTAAAAACTTATTGAATCTCAATTAATTAGCCAAAGAGGCCTCGTTAATGGCGTGCAAAAGGGTGTTGATACATTTAACCCGGGTAATATTGACTGGTAACTGAAACTGGGGGTAAGTATCAAAAAGTTTGCCGCCCACTAGTATTTTATGTTCCTTAAACAAAGCGCTTAGCTTTTGCAGGTATTCATCAAGGGGCATTTCGGAAATAGGCATAGAGAAATAGCTAACCAGGTAATCGGGCTGAATTGACTGGCAAAGCGAGGGAAGGTCATCAAAAGGTACCGAATTGCCGATGTAAACCACTTTATGGTTGCGCTGCCGCAGCAGGTATTCGGTATACAACAAAACCAACTCATGCACCTCCCCTTCAGGCAAAAAAAGTACGAACGTTTTCGACTTATCGCTTAACTGCACATACTGGTTATCAATAGCTGAGCAAATTTTACGGCGCACAAGGTTCGACATAAAGTGTTCCTGTGCCGGTTTTATGGCCCCGGTGGCCCACAAAACCCCTGTGCGCGATAAAAGCGGAAAGATGAGTTCGCTGATGGTACGCTCAAAGCCCAGTTTCATGATAGAGCACGAAAGTGTTTTCTCAAACCGGGCCTCGTCAAAATCAATCATTGATTGTAAAAAGGCATCGGCCAGGGCGTTGGGCTCGCAGCAGTCGGTGGAAAGGCGCTGCACTTCGCGGCGCAATTCGTCCTCAGCCATGCAGGCAATTTTTGAAATACGCAAGCCGCTACGGCTTAAGGTGCTTATGTTGAGGATGAGTTTTAACTGCTCATCATTATAATAACGGATATTAGTATCAGTGCGCTCGGGCTTCAGGAAATCGTACCGTTGTTCCCAAATGCGTAACGTGTGGGCCTTTACGCCTGATAAGGTTTCAACTTCTTTAATAGAATACTGGCCCATATTTTTATGCCAACTGTTTCGCTTTTATGAACACGAATATCCGCAAAAAGTTCAGAATGTTTTTAGTTCACGGTAAACCCTGTTAACCGGCAGGCCCACCACATTAAAATAATCGCCCTCAAAACGGCGTATGCCAATAGCCCCAATCCACTCCTGGCAGGCGTACGAACCGGCTTTATCAAACGGACTGAAATTATCTACATACCATGCTGCTTCTGCTTCGGT
>DASZPC010000579.1:0-2032 GCA_035550455.1 Chitinophagales bacterium
ACCAGCAGTTATTGGAAAAACACGGGCATTTTTTGGAGCGCATACCGCTTAAATACCTAGCCTCATATTTAGGTATTACGCCCGTTTCGCTTTCGCGCATCCGCAAAAGGATAAGCAAAAACAGGAACTAAAATTTTACAACAGGGGCTTATTTCAGCCGTACTTGCATTTTTACAGGGTTGTGGTCGCTGTAGTCAAAGCCCAGGTCAATGCCTTTTATCGATTCCACCTCCACATTCGGCGATACATAGAAGTAGTCAATAATGGTTTTAAAGGTTACCCCTTCCACGTACGATGTTTCGTTTTTGCGGTTAGTGGCCGTGGTAGAATCGTACACATAGCTCCAGCCCGGCACATACACACTGTCGTTGTTCATCAGGTACAACTGGTCGGTTATCTTTTTGTGTTCCCATTTATGCACGTTAAAGCCCGGCGGGGCTATATTCCAATCCGCGCCCAGTATTACATAATTGCCTTTGGCGTATTCCTCTTCCAGTATTTTTTTGGTTACCTCGCGTTGCTGTTTTTTTACCAGGCCGCCTTCATCGTAGGCTTCAAAATGGGCGTTCATTACCACCAAATCTTTTCCGTTAGCCAACTTATAGCGTTGCAGCATCAGGCAGCGTTTCAGGTAAAACAACCGGCGCGGGAAATCGGTAATATTAGGCAGCGCATACCGCTTGGTTTCCACCGGTGTGTACTTTGCTAAGGTTTGCAGCCCGCCATACACCCTGCCTATAGGGTTCAAAAACGGAAACGGCAGGTACTGCACATCATAATTAAGCGTATACGCATAATCATGGTCGGGCAGTGCGGTGGCAAATTCTTCTGCCTGGTCTATATTCCAGCTGCGCTTGCCTTTGCGGTCTACCTCCTGCAACAATATAAAATCGGCATCGCTGTTCTCTTTCAGCACCTTTACCATACCGGCGTTGTTCTTCTCTACATGCGCTTTTGGCGAGGTTACCATTTTACCGCCATCGTAAAAAAAATCAACTTCCTTGCCTAGCCCGCCGTAGCCCAGGTTCCAGGTAAGCAGGGTATAAGTGCTATCGGTAAGCACCCTGGGCTTATCGCCGTTTTTGGCCGGGGTTAGGGCAACATCTTCTACCGGTGGCGGGTTAAACTGTGTTATTTCCGCCAGCAACAACATGCCGCCTACATACAATATACAAGCCAGTACCAGTAACCCTATAACAAGAAGCATTTTCTTTGCCATTTCATTTAAAATTTCAGCAGGGCAAGTTATTATATTTTAAATGCGCTGCCTTGTTAAAATAAGGGCCTGTGCCGCCGTTTACAACCCAGGCTAAACATCTATTTTACTTCTATTTTTAGCGCCTAACTAATTGATTGTCAAAAGAGACCCGGGAATAGATAACCCCCTGAAAAACAATAAATTGCAAAACCGTCAATCCTCTAAAATTTCGCTTAATATATTGATAACCAATGCAATTTGCCGCATTTCCTGAATTTTCACATTTTCCCTTTCCGGCCGTTGATAATCAATCAACTATCTATTATAGACAAATTTAGACTTTTTTCGCCCCCATTCCGGCCCCTCCGGGCCTGCCTTACAATTCTCCCCTCATAATTTTTTATCAGGGGGGCCAACATGTCAAAGAGCGCTTTGGGCATTGCCCAATAAACCAAATATATACCCGAGCCCCGCTCAAATGCAACAAAAACACCAGCTATAACTTCACATTAATGTGAAATTAGCCCACTTGTAATCAGATAACCTTGGGTTCATCCGGTCATTATGCCGTCCGACCACACTCATAAATCCATTATATTTCCGCCGCTCCCCGTTTCGGTTATTGCACATACTAAACTGCTTTCTTTAATTTGTAAAAATTTATTGAATGGCCAGCAAAGAAGAATTACTGCAACAAGCCGAACGGCTCTTTAAGGATAAAAAATACGGGGAGGTAATTGCCCTGCTTACCGATGAGGTATTGGAAAAGCACGAGAGCGCCGAACTATACACCTGGCGGGCCCGGGCGCATGATGGACTCAACCAGGCTGATGA
>DASZPC010000580.1:0-4166 GCA_035550455.1 Chitinophagales bacterium
CATAAATTGTCCGCTTCGGCCTGAAACCCGCCCGCACTAACCGGTCAATAGCTTCATATATCGAAATCAAACTTCCTTTATCATCAATTGCGCCGCGCCCCCATATATAACCATCCGCTACATCGCCGCTAAACGACCCATGCTTCCACTGGTTCAGCGAGTTCTGTTCAATGGGCACCACATCAATATGCGCATATAAAACAGCTGGCTTAAGCGATGCATCCGTTCCTTCCCATTTCAGCAAAATATTGCGCCCGCCTATAATAGTATCTTTTAAAGTGTTGAATACATTCGGGTAACTGTTTTGCAGAAAAACCAGGAAGGAATCAAATACGCCGTTTCCCTGCATTTTTGTAGTGTCATCGTACGAAATAGTAGGTATGCTTATTGCTTTTGAAAGGTGTTCCACAGCAGCCGGGTCGGTTGGAAATTCAATGGGTGCCGCACCCGCCTGCGCAACCTGTTTTGATTTAAAAGTGAAAGTATTAAACAGCAGTAATGCAATTAGTGCTACCAGCAGGGTAGCTATAACTATAAACGCTTTTTTCATGCGGTAATTTTTACCCGGCTAAATTAAGCCCGTGTTCAGTTATCTGAAACTTTTTTGCTTTTAGTTCACGCGCCTCCAAAAAATTACAGCCACGTTGGCAGGCCTGTTTTCAGCGCCTGCGCTGCCACTGTTTATGTTGCCTACGGTAAAGTTAAAGGTGTGCGTGTGCGCTGGCACGGTATGGCTGTGCGCCCCATCGGTGCTAATGGAATGGGTGTGCGCTAAACAGCTTTGGCTAAGCTGCCCCATAAAATTGCCTACGGTGTACTGTCCGTTCCATCCGCTGCCGCAGGTAGTGGCATTACTGCTGCCAAAACCGCTGCCACCGGCATCGCTGCTCAGGTTATCGTCGTAAGGTATCCACATAGCGGTTGAATAGTTAACGCCCCCGCTGGAACCACCGTGGTTATGGGCCCCGTCTGTCGAGGTGGTAAAGGGCCCGGCAGGGTCAATAGTGCCGCTAAACGAATGGGTATGGTCTAAAAGCTGCTGGGGCTGCACCGTTCCGGTTAAAGCACTTCCCGAAGTAACGTTTGATGAACCACCCCATGCCCGAATAAATTCGCCATTGGCCAAATCGCTCGATACCCATTGCGTGCAAGGGTAAAGTGTATTAGGGTCAGAAGCATTAAACCATTGTATATAGGTAGCGCCAATAGGAGGGGTGTTAATATTTTGCCAGCACGAACCGGTGTAAACTTCAACCGCACCGCTGGTTGTATTATACCGGATAGCCCCAACCGGTGCGCCTGCAGGCTGCTGTGCTGTTGTCCCTGCTGGTATGCCCATAGCATCGGTGGCGTTGTCCTGAAATGAAACGGTGGGGGTGGTAGTGTTTACCCCCACGTTATTACCTGTTTGATATAAGGCAGAATTACACATATCCGATGGTGATGTAAACATGGTTATGTAGCCATTAGTTGCTGCCGGGCAAATAGCTCCGGGGCCGGTAGCGCCCGTAGCTCCGGTTGCCCCTGTAATCCCAACAGCCCCTGTTGGCCCTGTTGGTCCGGTAGGCCCTGCAACCTGGCAAAGCGAATTCCAGGTACCGTTGTAATAAAAATAGCATCCTACTGTATTATCGTACACCAAAAGGCCGGGCGCAGGGCTGGCAATAGCAAGCCTTTGCGTGGTTGTCATGCGCGGGGCCAAAAAGCCTTTATCGGTGGCTGTAAGGTCAAGCACCGACGAGGGGTCAGGTGTTGGCGTACCTACGCCAATATTGTTTTGCGCCATTAATTGCACGCCCAGCATTAGCAAAAGCAATAGGGGGAAAGGCCTTTTCATCGCTTCTTGATTTTAGCTGCCGAAGATATAAATAACATGGCAAAGCACACTTTTTAAATGTCTTGCGTACTAAGGAAAAAAGCTATTATGGCGGCGCAAAAATAATTGTAGGCCTTGTATATGAATTTAACTTAAACAATAGGTTATATTCACCAGCCTAATATTACTTCACCAAACATATTGTTATGCTGACAATTTCTACATTTAAACGAAGCGTAATCTGCTTTTTGCTTTTTATTGTTTTTAATGGGTTAAAAGCCCAGGTACCACAAAGTATGAACTACCAGGCGGTTGTTCGTAATTCAAGCGGTAATGTGGTTTCCAATACGGCTGTTTCAGTACGTATTACTATACACGATGGTTCTTTATCGGGCACAATTGTTTACCAGGAACGCCATACTCCTACTACTAATCAGTTTGGGGTTATTGCGGTGGCTGTTGGCAGCGGAACTTCCATTTCCGGAAATTTCAGCGGCATTAACTGGGCCAGCGGCAATAAATTTATGCAGGTTGAAGTTGACCCCGCAGGCGGCACTAACTATACCGATATGGGTACCACGCAATTAATAAGTGTTCCTTATGCTTTATATGCGGCTACTGCTGGCAGTGGGGTAGGGGCTACTGGCCCTGCCGGCCCTGCCGGGGCAACAGGCGCCACAGGCCCTGCTGGTGCAACCGGGGCGCAGGGTGCCACCGGTAATGATGGTAGTGCCGGTGCCACCGGCCCTACAGGCCCGGCAGGTGCTACTGGCGCCACCGGCAACGATGGCGTAGCTGGTAACACAGGCGCTACAGGCGCCACCGGTTTAACGGGGGCTACAGGCCCCGCAGGCCCAAGCGGTAATGATGGCTCAGTTGGGCCAACCGGCCCCACAGGTGCTGGCGGTGGTGCCACCGGCCCAACCGGCGCTACTGGCTTGCAGGGCGATACCGGTCCGCAGGGTATAACCGGCCCCACTGGCTCCAATGGGGCTAATGGTAGTGATGGCTTGGCTGGCCCTACAGGCCCTACAGGCCCCACCGGTTCAGCAGGTGGCGCATTAACCACTTATACCGGTTCTGCTTTAACTCAAACCAGCACTACTTCTACTTCTGCCCAGCTTAAAACATCAGTTACGGTACCTGCAGGCACTTATGTAATCCTGTTCTCGGCCGAGATGTATAGTAACTGTGCTTCAGGTTGCGGGTATTACCGTTTCGATGACGGTACTACCGTGTTTGCCGAAGGGGGTATTGGCAACGATGGAAGCTATATTCCTGTTTCGCAATCGGCCTATGTGGTGTATAGCGGCAGTACCACCATCAACCTTAAATATTATTCCTACACCGGTTATACTACCTATATCCGCAATGCCCGTATCACTGCCTTAAAAGTGCAGTAAATTAATTTTTAGGCCCCGGGGCCAATAAAAAAGCCCTCACAAAACTGTGAGGGCTTTTTAGTTTATATAGCCTAAACTATACGTTATCCAATCAATTCCACACCGCTTTCCTGTTTGCGTTCGGCGCGGTCAAGTTCCTCTTTATTAACCACTATCATGTTTTTGAACCTGCGCAGGCCGGTTCCCGCAGGTATGCGGTGGCCTACAATCACGTTCTCTTTCAGGCCTGTCAGGTAATCCTGCTTGGCATTGATAGAGGCTGTACTTAACACTTTGGTGGTTTCCTGGAACGAAGCAGCCGAAATCCAAGAGTAGGTTGAAAGCGAGGCACGTGTAATGCCTTGTAACTGCGGCGAAGCAGTGGCAGGTATGGCATCGCGGTATTCAACCAGCTTCTTATCGGCACGCCGAAGGATGGAGTTCTCCTCACGTATGTTACGAAGGCTAACAATCTGTCCGGCTTTCAGGTTTTCTGAATCATCGGCCTGAACAACCACTTTCTTATCAAACAGTTCATCGTTCACGCTCAGTAATTCAAACTTCTCAACCGATTCGCCTTCCAGGAATTTAGTATCGCCCGGGTCGTCAATAATCATCTTGCTCATCATCTGCCTTACAATCACCTCAATGTGCTTATCGTTGATTTTGATACCCTGTAAACGGTACACTTCCTGTATTTCGTTCACTAAGTACTCCTGTACTGCAAATGGACCTTTGATGTGGAGGATATCGGTAGGCGTAATGGCACCGTCCGAAAGCGGGGTACCGGCACGCACAAAGTCCTGTTCCTGAACAAGGATATGTTTAGAGAGCGGAACTAAGTATTTAGTTGTTTCGCCATCGCGGCTTTCAACTATAATTTCGCGGTTACCGCGTTTAATGCCGCCAAACTTCACTATACCGTCAATTTCGGCCACGGTGGCTGGGTTGCTCGGGTTACGCGCCTC
>DASZPC010000581.1:0-2357 GCA_035550455.1 Chitinophagales bacterium
TTACCCCAATAGATGCACCGTAGGTCAAAACCCTGTCGGGCGAGTTGGCCGCCACGCGGTACACCTGCTGCAATTGTTTCGATAGCCCAATGGTTTGAAGCGTGGCCCCTATTTGGTAACCCAAAAAGTACCGGTATAAACTTATATAGGCGCTGGCGTCCACATAAACTTTTTTAAACAGCACGCCTTTGTAGCCCAACTCTAAGCTTTGCACTTTTTCGGGCCGCACTTTAGGGATGCTCACATATTTAAGCAGCGAATCGTTGGCCGAACTTCCATTCAGGTAGTTTTGTAACGATTCAATGGTTACCAGCGAATCAACCCCATGCAGGTTGCCAATTAGTATGGCGCGGCCTACATTGTAATACAGGTATTGGTCTTGCAAAGTAGGGTTACGGATAGCCGAGGAGAACGATAAGCGCAGCATGTGGTTATTCTTAAACGAATAAACTATAGAAGCCGCCGGTGTGGCAATTACTGGGAAATTCTGGTTCTTATCAACCCGGCATGAGGCCGATAAAATAATGGCATGTTCTTTTTCTTTTCCAAAATCAAACCGGTGAGAAACATTTACATAAGCACCTATTTCCCAGTTCCTGATTTTAATACGGCTTGAGTCAAGGACTATGTACCGCCCCGAGGGGTCGCGCAAAATATTCCCGGCCGAGTCGCGTGCATATTCTCTTACCACCGTATCGCTGAAAATAGTACCCCTTGAATCGGGGAAATACATCCTGAAACTTGCTCCTGTAGTAATATCCATTAAAGGCTTGTCCGAATTTTTGAGCCTCGGGTTAAAAATGTACTCGCCCTGCACATGCACCAGTTTAGAGCGGTCGTAAAACAAGGTGCCGTTCTGTTCAAAGGCAGTGCGGCCGGTTATTACATTAAATACTGAATCGTATAACGCCGTACCAGGTATTAAACGTTGTTTACCTCCCGAACCTGTAAAGGTATCGGCAAAGTTCTGCGCCATAGAATGCCATAATACCAATGAGTCGTAATACTGGTTTAAAATTGCATTGGCGGCTGCATTAATCGAGTCGTAAGCGGTTACCCATAAAAGCGAGTTTGTGCTTGGGAAACCCGGCAGGTTTTTTACCCGCGATGCAGGCGAGGCTACGCCGGGGCTGCCGTTTTCCCAAAAGCGGTAATAGTCTTGCGCCCAGCGGGTATCGGTTTTTGAATAATCCTGCAATTTTAATGCGGTAAATACTGCGTCATACGATTGCCCCGAATTTTCCATTGTGGAATAAGCGCGGATAAAAAATTTACCCGGTTGCGATACTTCCATTTTTACCTGGTGAAAAAGCAAGCCTTTTAAACTGTAGCGGTTATCGCCCTGGTAAACAGTGGTGCCGGTACCAAAATTATACGATGCTTTGGCTTCAATCTTGTCGGTAATTTTATAAGCCAGCAAAGCGTTGGCTTTAATATTGCGGGCATCGTAGTTTACCAGGTCTTGCTCGTTATAGCCGGTACGGAAAAACTGTTTTAACCCCGGCGCCTGTCTGTTAAAATATGAATTATCGTAGTTGTTACTTTCCGATGTGGGCAGTTCGTCGCCATAACGGTTAACGGCATCGTACCCACCTGGGTTTGTGGCCGGTTGCCACGAGTTGGTGGCGGCAGCCATGTTATTGGCCACCCAGTCGTTAGCGCGCAGGTAGCTAAAGTTTACCTTAAATGCAAACTTATCGGCATTGTATTTATTCTTAAAAACTTTGGCGTACCGTACAGCACCTTCAAACAGGTTACGTTCAGCACCTTTTACAAAAATGGTAAGGCCGTTGTAGTAAAATGGGTTTTTTGTTTGCATATTAATAACGCCGTTAAAAGCGTTCGGCCCGTATAACGAAGAGGAAGCCCCTACAATAAGGTCAACTTTTTGTATATCAATTTCAGTAGCACCCGCAAAATTTCCCACACTAAAGTTAAGGCCTGGGGCCTGGTTATCGGCGCCGTCAATAAGTTGCAATGAACGAACCGGTGAGGTAGAGTTAAACCCCCGTGTATTAATAACTACAAACCCCAGCGAGGCGGTAGTCATATCCACGCCTTTAAGCGTGCTTAACCCTTCATAAAAAGTAGAGGAGGCTGTTTGCTTTATGGCTTGTAACCCCATGCTCTCCACCGTAAGCGGCGATTCTTTTTCCTTTTGGGTAAGCCTTGAATCTACAATTTCAACCCCCTTTAACACCTTTTCTTCCTGCCCCAGCTTAATATTAAAACTTCGTTTCAGGTCGTTGGCGGTTTTAACCTCTATCTCCTGTGTTACATAGCCTACATACGAAAAAGTTAAGGTAAGCGGTGGCAGTTCTGTTATTTTAAGGCTGAATTTCCCGTCAATGTCAGTA
>DASZPC010000582.1:0-4617 GCA_035550455.1 Chitinophagales bacterium
TTTCAGCCGCAATTTTTCTGAATCCGAAATTATACAGGGCTGCATTGGCGGCGACCGTAAGTTTCAGCAAAAGCTGTACGATACGTTCAGCCCAAAAATGTTTTCAGTTTGCCTGCGCTATGCTAACGATTACAATGCCGCCCAGGACCTTTTACAGGAAGGTTTCGTAAAAGTGTTCAGGAACATTGAAAAGTTTCGCAGCGAGGGTTCGTTTGAAGGCTGGGTGCGCCGCATTTTTGTAAATACGGCCATTGAGCACTACCGTAAGCAGGTTAATATGTATGCCCTGCATGAAACCGAGGTGAAGTATTACGAGTTTTATGAAGATAACGCGCTGGAAACCTTAAAACACCAGGATATCCTGAAAATGGTACAGCGCCTTAGCGATGGGTACAGAACTGTATTTAATTTATACGTAATTGAAGGATATTCGCATAAGGAAATAGGCGACATGCTGGGGATATCGGAAGGTACCTCCAAGTCGCAGTTGGCCAGAGCCCGTTACCTGCTGCAAAAAATGATAATGGATGGTATGGATAATGCCATGCATGGCAATGCAGCTAATTAGGAAAACTGAAAAGCAGAAAGAAATTATTGAAGCAAATATTTACACGATTATATGGAGCAGAAAATTAAAAATTTCGACAGGGCGATTGAGCAAATGATGAATGAACAGCAGGTGTCGCCACCCTTCGGTATGTGGAACAGGATTTCCGCCGAACTGGATGCTTCTGCCATGCCCCTTGCAGCTTCAACGCCGCCTGCCGGTGCATTAATGCCTAAACGTGCTGTGGCCGGCTTTATTGCCGGGGTGTTAATAACCGGTATATCAGTGGCTACAGGTTTTATGATTAACAGCTACCTTAATAGTGGCAAGGCTGCCGCCAATACCAATATTACGGCGCCATCCTTTTCACCTTTTACCCCTGCAAATACAGCCAACGCTGCTACTAATAATACGGCGGCAAAAGCAGTGGCCCAGGTTCCTGTTACACAGAATAAAACTGTATTGAAAAGCCATACAGCAAAAAGGGCGGTTATTATACCTATTTCAAGTGTAAGGCAACTAACGGGTGCCAACGTACCAGCGCAAATGAGCAGCCTGCAAATTAGCACCTGTATTACCGCCGTACCGCTTATAAAGCCTGCTGAGGATTTGAATAACAACCAATACTACTTCCCGCCTATTGATGTGGTGAATAGCGATAAAAGTTCAGCCGCTGAAACAAGTGCGGCTAAACCCGATGAATCAACTAAGCCGAATGACGATGACGGCGGCCACAAACTATTTGGCGATAAGGTTCGTTTCCACCCACGCAAAAGGCATAAATTCAGCTACGGAACCATTATCCGTAACCGCTAGTATTTTATTGCTTCCGTATCACTTTCATACTTTCAACTGCAAAAAGGGCAGGTGTAATTCATTGGTTGCTGGCATTTTGGCACTGATTTCTCTCATTTATCTGTCAAATTTTCCTCATTCATAACTGGAGCGCATTTTGCTCAATTTGCGCCGTTTAGATGCCGTTAAGCTAACGTGTAGAATAGTTTTGTTATAGCTTAATGTTTAACCTCTAAAGCCCTGAACTTATGAACGCAAACAACTTTACAACCAAAGCCCTTGAGGCGCTTAGCAGTGCGCAGCAGGAGGCTTTTAATAGCAGTCATCCGCAACTCGAAACCCTGCACATGCTAAAGGGTATGCTGAATGTAGATGAAGACTCACTGCCCTTTATCCTGGAAAAAGCCGGGGTAAACAAAAACATACTTTTAGGCAAAGTGGAGGAAAAACTGAAAACCCTGCCAAAGGTATCGGGCCAAACTGCCGATGTAACCCCATCGCAAAGTTTTGGCAAAATGATTTTACAAGCCAATAAGTTGCTCAAAGATTTTGAGGATAGCTACATTGGCATTGATACGCTGTTATTGTCGCTGCTTTTAATTGGCGATGATACCAGCAAACTTTTGAAGGATAACGGCCTGCAGGAAAAGAAACTGCGCCAGGCTATCCTCGAATTGCGCCGGGGCGAAAAAGTAACCGAGCAGGGCGCCGATGCCAAATATAACTCGCTTGACAAATACGCTATTAACCTGAATGCGCAGGCTAAAAGCGGCAAACTGGATCCTGTAATTGGCCGCGATGAAGAAATACGCCGTGTAATGCATATCCTTTCGCGCAAAACCAAAAACAACCCCTTGCTGGTTGGCGAGCCAGGCGTTGGTAAAACAGCTATTGCCGAAGGCATTGCCCACCGTATAGTAAAAGGCGATGTGCCCGAAAACCTGAAAAATAAGGTGATTTATACCCTCGATATGGGGGCCTTAATGGCGGGCGCTAAATACCGTGGCGACTTTGAAGAAAGGCTGAAAGCCGTGGTAAAAGAAGTAAAAGAAAGCGCTGGCCGTATCATCCTGTTTATTGACGAAATACATACCCTTGTGGGTGCAGGCGCCACGGAGGGCGCTATGGATGCTGCCAATATTATTAAACCAGAACTGGCACGTGGCGAGTTACGTGCCATAGGTGCTACTACATTAAACGAATACCAAAAGTATTTTGAAAAGGATAAAGCACTTGAAAGGCGTTTTCAAAAAGTAATGATTGAAGAGCCTTCGGTGGAAGATGCTATTTCAATTTTGCGTGGTTTAAAGGAACGCTACGAAAACCATCACAAGGTGCGCATTAAGGACGATGCCATTATAAGCGCCGTAACTTTAAGCGACCGGTACATTACTGAACGCTTTTTACCCGATAAAGCCATTGACTTAATTGATGAGGCTGCTGCGAAACTGCGCCTCGAAATGGACTCGCTGCCAGAAGAACTTGATGAAATTGAGCGCCGCATTATGCAGCTCGAAATTGAAATTGAAGCCATTAAGCGCGAGAATGATGAAAAGAAATTGCACGAACTGAACCAGGAACTGGCTAACCTGAAAGAGGAACGCAACCAGTTTAAGGCCAAGTGGCAAAAGGAAAAAGAGATTGTAGATAAAATTACAGCCCGTAAACGCGATATTGAAAACCTGAAACAGGAGGCCGATAATGCCGAACGCCAGGGCGATTACGGCAAGGTGGCCGAAATTCGCTATGGCAAACTGAAAGAAGCGGAAGGCGACATTAAGAAGTTTGAAAAAGATTTGGCTAAAATATCGCCGGAGAAAAGGATTTTACAGGAAGAAGTTACCAGCGATGATATAGCGGCCATTGTAAGCAAATGGACCGGCATACCGGTTACGAAAATGATGGAAGGCGAGAAAGAAAAACTGCTGCACCTGGAGGATAAATTACGCGAACGTGTAAAAGGCCAGGACGAAGCTATAACAGCAGTAGCCGATGCTATACGCCGCAGCCGAGCCGGTTTGCAGGACGAACGCAAGCCTATTGGTTCGTTCCTCTTCCTCGGTACCACCGGTGTAGGTAAAACAGAATTAAGCAAAGCGCTTAGCGAAGTGTTGTTTAACGACGAACACGCTATGGTGCGCATTGATATGAGCGAATACCAGGAAAAACACGCTGTATCAAGGCTGGTGGGCTCACCTCCGGGATACGTGGGTTACGATGAGGGCGGCCAGTTAACCGAGGCCGTGCGCAGGCACCCGTATTGTGTTATCCTGTTCGATGAAATTGAAAAAGCGCACCCGGATGTATTTAACATCCTGTTGCAGGTGCTGGATGATGGCCGCTTAACTGATAACAAAGGCCGCACGGTGAACTTTAAGAATACCATTATTATTATGACCAGCAACATGGGCAGCGATATTATTCAGGCCAATTTTGAAAAAGTAACTGATGAAAATGTGGAGGCCATTACCGAAACTACCAAGCTGGAGGTAATGAACCGCCTGCGCGAAACCATCAGGCCCGAATTTTTGAACCGGATAGATGAAATAGTAATGTTTCGCCCGCTGATGAAAAAACAAATCCGCGATATTGTGGACTTACAGTTAGCCCAGTTAAAGGACCTGCTGAAACAGAAAGAAGTGGAACTTGTAATTACGAACGAAGCCCTTGATTACTTAGGCGAGGAAGGCTTTGACCCGCAATATGGCGCGAGGCCTTTAAAGAGGGTAATTCAAAAAGAAATTATCAACGAGCTTTCAAAGAAAATACTGAGTGGCGAAGTGCAGAAACATGGTATTATTAAAATAGATGCCTTCGACAACGGCCTGGTGTTTATGAACATGGAACACGAACATGTGTAACATCCAACCAATTGAATTAAAACCGGCCCCTAAAGGGCCGGTTTTTTTATTCTTACTAATTTTTGGCGGAACAATATTTCAGCCCTCACTTAAAATTTGTTTTCGTTCGGCGGCAAAACCAATGGGGCAATCCTTTTCCAGTTGATCCATCATGCTCAGGTTTTTTTGCACAAACTTTTTATGCGCTTCGCTATGGGGATTACGCGGGCGGTGTTTAACTGCTGATAGTATTTCATCAATAGTGCGCATTAACTCCACCGTTTTCTTTTCCAGCATGGTATTGCACAGGCTTTCCCAAACATAACCGGTAGCCTGGTAATTAGGGTGCAGCATATCTTCGGCGAAAAAGCGGTAGTCGCGCAGGTCGTCCATCACCAGTTCATACGCCGGGAAATAATAAAAATCATTGAAACG
>DASZPC010000583.1:0-2313 GCA_035550455.1 Chitinophagales bacterium
TGGCTGCACGAAAGCTTTGCAACCTACTATTCCAAGCAGTTTATGCATAAAATCGAGGGCGAAAGCCAGTACGAATGGACTAAGCACGCCGAAGCGGTACAGGCTATCAATGCCGACCGTAACGACCGCTTTCCCATAGCCAACTCTCACGCTGGTAGTGCCCGGGTTTACCCCAAGGGCAGCTTTGTGCTTGATATGCTGCGATACGTAGTGGGCGATTCGGTATTTAAACGCACCATTACCCACTATTTAACCAAACATGCTTACAGCAATGTTACCAACCACGATTTTATGATGGCCTTTATGGAAACCGCGGGCCTCAACCTCGATTGGTTCTTTAACCAGTGGGTTTTTCACGCGGGCTACCCCAATTATCAGGTTAGCTACGAAAAGCAGGCCGGTAAACTTGCCTTTTTCATAAAACAAACACAGCGGGTCGATAACCTTCAGGATTATTTCCAGATGCCCGTTGCCTTCGAGGCCCATTTTACCGATGGCAGTACCACTTCCACCACGGCTTGGTTAAGCCACGGTGCCGACACCGTGTATCTGAATGCCCCGGCTGGCAAAAAACTGGAATACACCCTTTTCGATCCCGGTTATAACATTATCAAAACCGTTGAGTTTAACCGTAGTTACGATGAACTGGCCGCCCAGGCTTTAAAGGCCCCGCACATGATTGACCGTTACGAGGCCCTTACCGAACTGCGCACCACCGGTATCGAAATCAAGCGAACCCTGCTTAACCAGGTACTTAACAAAGGCGATTACAGCGAAATTACTATCGAGGTGCTGCAACAACTGGCTAAAGATAGTACCCCTGCCACCTGGCAATTATTTGGCAAGGCGCTCCAAAGCCCCGATGTTTTTGTTCGTCGCACTGCGCTCGATAACCTCGAAACTATTCCGGCTCAATTGGTACCTCAGGCCGAAAAAATGCTGGCTGATAGTTCCTATGTTAACATCGAAATTGCCCTTCGCAAACTCTGTAAGCAATTCCCCGAAAAATCTGCCGCATACCTGGCGCAGGTTAAAAACATCAAGGGCCAAAGCGATAACGTGCGCATTGCCTGGCTCGAACTGAGCACGAATATACCCGGTGCCGATTCCGCCAAAATCCAGCCTTACTATCACGAGTTGGTAAACTATGCTGGCAATAGTTATGAATTTCGAACGCGCATTAAGGCAATGGATGCTTTAAGCCGCCTTAATTACTGCGATAGCCAACTCATTTACAACCTTTTCAATGCTGTTTTATATACCAATGGCCGTCTTAGCAACCCCGCCGCCAATGTGCTGCGTGCAGCCCTTAAAACACCGGCTAACCTGCAACTGGCTAAACAGGTGCTTGAAGTTAATAAATGGACCGACTGGCAACACAAAGCGTTGGAAGGCTATTTGAAAAACTAAAAACGTCCGGTTATAACACTTTCCTTAACTTTTGGCAATCAATGGCCTGTAATGTATCAGGGGATATTTCAGATAAATAGAGGCTAAAACAGCTCTATTTATGTCTACTTTATCTATTTTTATCACATAACTAATTAATAACCAGCAGGTTATCTACTTTAGATAAATAAATAGATACCCCACTGATAATCAGTTGATTACGTAAACGAAAATTTAAAAGTAAAAACCCTGTCAAAAAGCCGATACAGAACCTGTCCATACCGCTAAATATACATTCTCGCATACCCTTATGCAACAAAAATACTAACTATAATTTCACATAAAATGTGCAATTACAAAACCCTCTGTTGTAGTTTAGGCATATTTGATATTTGCTTAACACTGTTGGGATGTTTTATGCTACGTTTTTCGCCTTCCCAATAATTCCCTGTATGGTAATAACACCATAATTTGCATGGCATATTTTACTTCACCAGGTCAAGTATTTCTTCCGGTTCAACAAACTGGGCGTACATAACGTAATTGGGGTTGTCTTTTAGCTTGGCAAAAAGGGTTTTCAAGCGGCTTATTTCAATGGCGTCCGTCTTGTTGTTTTTGTGCCAGTGGTTCAATTTGCGTAAAACGGTACCAAGCAGTTTATAAAACTCATCGTTCAATTTGTTCCTGAAATAAACTTTATAAAGGTTGGTAGCTTTTGTATCCGCTAAGTCAAGCTGCCCCAGGCCGTATAACGAAAGCACTTCCAGCAATTTAATGCAAAGCATTAGCGGTGGCATTACTTTAGCATCTTCCAGGCCGTAATAAATATTTATCCATTCCAGTGCTTTGGCATAATTTTTTTGTTTGTAAAAAATGCTCGCCAGCCCGGCGGCTTGTAACGCTGTTACCACTTTTTCTTTTTCC
>DASZPC010000584.1:0-1905 GCA_035550455.1 Chitinophagales bacterium
CGAAGGGCTTTTTGGTACCGCCGGTTCAGTTTCTTACGAAAACAAAAACCTTAGCAAAGGCGCCGACAGGCTTATTGTAGATGTTTCATCGGGCGTGCAAATACGCTTTACAAAACCCAAAAGCCAAACCGAAAAAGTGCAGCTAATGACAGCCACTGCCTCGGCTGGTATTACTTATTACCTCAACAAATTCCTGGTGCCGTTTCGTGCCAAACTATTTTCTCCAAATACTAATCCTAAAACCCGTATCAGCATCAGCTACAACTTCGAGCACCGTTTTGATTTTGACCAAAACGGCAGCGGCGATGTGGTATTTCTTTATCAGTTACACAACTTTAATGCGTCATTTGGTTACGAATGGAGTAAAAACCAATCGCAGCACCACCTGCTTAACCCGCTTACTATTGATTTTTACCTGTTGCCCAAAACCGGACAGGAGTTTATTGACCGCCTTAACAGCAACTCTATCCTCAAAAGCAGTTTTGAAGAGCAGGTAATTATAGGGCCTAATTACTCATTTGCCTTTACCAACCAACGGGGCAATGATGACCGGCGGTACATGAACTTTCACCTGAACCTGGAAACCGCAGGTAACATTATTGAAGCCGGTTATAAACTGGCCTCGCTACACGACCAACACGACTCGTTATACCTTATTGCCAACAGGCCTTTTTCGCAATACTTCAGGGTGGAAGGCGAGTGGGTGAATAAATTGAAAATGAGCACCCACAGTTTGTTTGCCATTCGTACTTATGCAGGCATTGGGGTACCTTATGGCAATAGTGTGGCGCTTCCGTTTATAAAACAGTTTTATGTGGGCGGCCCTAACAGCCTGCGCGGTTTTATGATACGCGAAATTGGCCCCGGCAGCTATGCCGATACATCGGTATTTGACCCTGAAAGCGGGCCGAAAAAAAATGCAGTGGGTTTCTTTAACCAATCCGGCGACCTGAAACTGGAAGCCAATGCCGAAATACGTTTCGATATTTATAAATGGTTGAAAGGCGCGTTGTTTGTTGATGCAGGTAATGTTTGGACTTTAAGGGCCGATGCGCGAACCGGTGGCAACTTTGATATTAACCGGTTTTGGAAAGAATTTGCGGTTGATGCCGGCGCCGGTTTACGGCTCGACTTTAATTATTTTGTAATCCGCTTTGATTACGGGTTTCCATTCCGCGACCCACGCCGGGTTGATGGCGAACGCTGGCAGTTCAACAACTGGCAAGCGTTTAAGATAGGGCAGCTTCAACTCGCCATTGGCTATCCTTTTTAATTAAGCCACTGTTAAGTTTCCGTTTTCCCTCTTTTTTTTGTGAATTAATTTTGTTTACTTAGTAACGTTAAACACATACACTAACGAAACAACTTTACTAAACCATGCGTCAGCTCAAGATCACGAAGAGCATCACGAACCGTGAGAGCGCTTCACTGGAAAAGTATTTGCAGGAGATCGGGCGGGTAGATCTCATTACAGCCGAGGAGGAAGTTGCATTAACTAAAAAAATAAAGCAGGGCGACCAGTCTGCTTTAGAGAAACTGACCAAAGCTAACCTGCGCTTTGTGGTATCAGTTGCCAAGCAATATCAAAACCAGGGCCTTAGCCTGCCCGACCTTATTAACGAGGGTAATGTAGGGCTTATTAAAGCTGCTGAACGCTTTGATGAAACAAGGGGCTTTAAATTTATTTCGTACGCCGTTTGGTGGATTCGCCAGTCTATTTTGCAAGCCCTTGCCGAGCAATCGCGTATTGTGCGCCTGCCGCTTAACAAAGTTGGCTCACTGAATAAAATCAATAAAGCCTTTGCCCAACTGGAGCAGGAGTTTGAACGCGAACCCTCGCCTGAGGAATTAGCCACCCTTTTAAATGTTGAATTGGAAGAGGTGCAAACCACCCTGGGCGTGGCC
>DASZPC010000585.1:0-2657 GCA_035550455.1 Chitinophagales bacterium
ATGAGGAAGGCCGCTGGGTAGCCGACTCGATAATGGAGTTGAAAATGCGTGAGCATTATATGAACGCGGGCTTCGCCATTTTGTACCGCACCAATGCCCAGTCGCGTGCATTTGAAGAAGCCCTGCGCAGGCATAATATACCGTACCGCATTTATGGCGGCATGAGTTTTTACCAGCGCAAAGAAATTAAAGACCTGCTGGCCTACCTTAAACTGGCTGTAAACCAACAGGATGAAGAAGCGCTTAAAAGGGTAATAAACTACCCGGCCCGCGGCATAGGGCAAACCACATTAGACAAACTAACCATAACTGCCACCAACGAAAACAAACGGATTTGGGACATACTGGAAACTGTGCATGAGTTTGACATGCCCGCACGTACCAAAAATGCCATTGAAGAATTTGTGCTGATGATAAAAAGTTTTGCCGCCCTGGCCACCACTAAAGATGCGCACGAGCTGGCAGTACACATTGGCAAAACCACCAAACTGGTGGCCGAATTATATAACGATAAAACGGTAGAGGGGGTAAACCGTTACGAAAACGTACAGGAGTTATTAAACTCTATTAAAGAATTTGTAGAAGAAGATGTGGTACAGGAGGATGAAGTAATTGCCGCCGATAAAAGCCTGGGATCGTTTTTGCAGAATGTTACCCTGCTTACCGGCGATGAAAAAGAAAACCAGAATGCCGACACGGTAAAGTTGATGACAGTACACTCGGCCAAAGGGCTGGAATTTCCGGTGGTATATGTAGTGGGTATGGAAGAAAACCTTTTCCCGGGGCAGCAATCGTTATACAGCACTGAAGATTTGGAAGAGGAGCGCCGCCTGTTTTATGTGGCAATTACAAGGGCCGAAAAAAGGTTATTTTTAACCTACGCCAGCACCCGCTATAAATTTGGCAGCCTGAATTACTGCGACCCCAGCCGCTTTTTACAGGAAATACCCGAGAACATCCTCTCCTACCATGGCGATATTAAAAAGCCCAAAACGCCGGAGGCAGCCAAAAGCTTTTACCGCACCGTAAGCCCACCACCGGTTAGCAAGCCAGTGGTACAGCAGCCAGCCACCCACAACAGCGAGCCGTTTATTGCCGATGACTCATCGGGCCTGCAAACAGGCATGGAGGTGATGCATGAAAAATTTGGCGAAGGCAAAGTGGTAAGCATTGAGGGCAGCGGCGCTAACAAAATAGCTTCGATATATTTTGGGCAATATGGCGTAAAGAAGATTATGCTAAAGTTTGCCCGGCTTAAAATACTGAGCGGAGGGCTGTAAAGCCCCTGTTTTTGAAATTCGCTGAACTTTTGCATCTTCGTATTGTTGATTATTGGTGTTCTGACTGAAAGTGTTAACTATCCTTCCTGTTAATTCGCTTTCAATTAACCGAAACACCTTATAGCTACACAAACTTTTTAGTTATTACTTTTTTAAACTTTTATTGATATACCATGGAGTATAATACCAACCGGGAGAAATTAGTATTGAAAGAATATGGCCGCCACGTGCAGGAAATAGTTGAAAACTGCGCGAAGATGAAGGACCGCGATAAGCGCAACGAGTTTGCCAAAGAGTTGATTGAGCTGATGGGACAGCTAAACCCACACCTGCGCAATGTGGAAGATTTCAGGCATAAGTTGTGGGACCACCTTTTTATAATGAGCGGTTATACGCTGGATGTGGATTCGCCATACCCTATAAAAAACCGTGAAGAGATAGAAAGGAAGCCCGAGCGGCTTCCGTACCCACAATCGCGCATTAAATACAAGCACTACGGTAAAAATGTTGAAAGCCTGGTTGAAAAAGCGATTGCCACCGAAGACCCTGAAAAACAGGCGGGCTTTACATCGTGCATTGGTAACTTTATGAAACTGGTTTACCAGAACTGGAGCAAAGAGAACATAAACGATGAAACGATAAAGAACGATTTGCGGATGCTGAGCAAAGGCCAACTGGAAGTGCTTGACGAGCATGACCTTAACTCGCTTTCGCGTGCTAACAAGGCCAAAAAGCCCCGCGAGGAGAATAACCGTAAAGGCAGCGGCGGAGGCAAATTCCGCCACGGCAGCGGGGGTGGCGGCGGCAATAATAACCGCAACAAATACTTTAAAAAGAAACGCTAAGCTTAGAAATAAGACACTCCACAAAGCGCTGTTATTAGCTTGCATTGCTAATACTTCGCTACTGCTTTCATATTCCCCTATTTAGTACCCTGAATTATAAGGCAATTTTTATTGCCTGTACAATCACTACATCAAAACCAATTTATGGCTAACGCATTTGAGGTAACCGGGGGTAAAAAACTAAAAGGCGAAATTGTTCCGCAGGGGGCAAAAAACGAGGCGCTGCAAATACTTTGCGCCGTACTGCTTACACCCGAAAAAGTAACCATCAGTAACATTCCCGCTATACGCGATGTGCTGGCACTTATTGATATTTTGAAAGACCTGGGCGTAAAGGTTGAAAAACTGAGCGAGGAAGAATATACGTTTCAGGCCGATGCTATAAACCTGGATTATTTAAAAACAGATACTTACAAAAAGAAAGGGGCTGCGCTGCGTGGCTCTATTATGATAATGGGCCCCCTGCTTACACGTTTTAAAAAAGCTTATATGCCCAAACCAGGTGGCGATAAAATTGGCAGGCGCAGACTTG
>DASZPC010000586.1:0-3255 GCA_035550455.1 Chitinophagales bacterium
TGATGTTACCTTTTGTACCCATGTTGATAGCCTGGGGCATTGCCAGGGCAAAGCCACCGAGTTTAAATGGAATGGCGATAAAATGAAGCTGTCTATGCTTATTTCCAATAAAGACGGCCTGCAAACCACCCTGCTCAGCTATAAGGTTTTTGCCATGAAAAACGACCACGATGGCGACCTTTTTGCCGAACTTTCCTCAAAAGTGCATACCACCTGGCACTATGTGGTGCGTAATGTTTTTTTCTTTAAACCCGGCTACTATAAAGTGGACGTTTACACCAAAGATTATAAACTGGTAGCCACCCAGTTTATAACCATTACAGGCCGGTAGCATATTATTGCCTCCCCACACCAATTTGTTAAAATTCCTATACGTAAGGGGCCCAAAAGTCCTGTACTGCTTTTGGCATGGATTTGGAAATTGCTTTGTAAATTTGTAGAGCATGAAAAAGCAGGCCATAGTTATAATGGTAACCTTAGGTTACCTGGCAGTTGCCGCGCAGCAAACACCGCTAACAGCGGTAAACAACGGGTCGGCGGCAAAGGCAGCTAAAATGTCTAACCCAGCCGTTACGGTCCAAAACCAGCAGGGGCCTGTTTATGCCATTGGCAACCTGCCCGCATCCGATACCACCCCATCAGTTAATTTCCGCGATGTGGATATTGTGGCCTTTAAAAACCTGCAGGAGTGGAACGACTACTATGCCACCCGCTACCGGGTTATAAAGGTGCTGCCTTACGTAAAAATTGCTAAACAGATTTATGATGAACTGGAAGCCAAAGAAGCTGATTCCAAAAAAGGTGTTTACCGCCATTACCGCAAAGACCTTGAAAAAGAAATGCGTGCCCGCTTTGAGAAGGAATTAAAAGATCTTACTACCAGCGAAGGTAAAATCCTGTTTAAGCTGATTAACCGCGAAACCGGCAACAACTGTTATACCCTTATTAGGGATGTAAAAAACCCGGTAACTGCCTGGTTTTATCAAACCCTGGGCAAACATTGGGGCTACGACCTGAAAGAAAATTACGACCCCAACAAAGAAAAAATGATTGAAACCGTAATTAAGCAACTTGGCCCCGCTTACAACGTTTCAGGGTAAAAAGCCCTACCTGTACAAAATTTAAACTGCTATTTATAGCCTCAAATGTGCGGCGTAAATCTTAACATACCTCCCACATCTGTTTAATGGTATCGGCAAGCCTGCTTTCCTTTTGCAGTTTCATACAATTAAAATGCCCTTGGGGGCACTCCGCGTAACCCAGTTTCGAGCAGGGCCTGCATGGCAAACTATCAACTTCCATCCGCTCGTTGGGCACTATGTGTTTACCATAATAAGGGTACATGCCAAAAGCCGGTATGGTGTTGCCCCATATTGAAATTACCGGCTTTTTAAAAGCGGCGGCAATATGCATTAAGCCGGTATCGTTACTTACCACCAGCCGGGCCTGCTGCACCAAACTGGCCGATTGGTTCAGTTTGTATTTACCACAGGCATTGTAAATGGTTTTGCCTTTCAGCGCATCGTAAATTTGTGCCGCCTCTTTTTCATCTTCTTTTCCGCCAAGCAACATTACCGGGTAATCAATTCCTTTTAGTGTTTCTATAATCTTCTCTGCCGGAAATTTCTTGGTGTTTTGCTTCGCCCCTATTACCCAGGCCACATACCCCCCGGCAAACCCTTCGGGCAAACTGCGAATATCAACTATGTCGTTTTTCCCTGTAAAATAGTCAAGCCCTTCCCCATCGTTTTCCACCCCAAGTGCTGCGCAAGTAGCTAAGTAGCGGTCCACAATATGCACCGGTGGTAATTTATTTACCTTAAAATTCACCATCAGCCATTTCTCAACATTCAGTTTATTGAACGAAAACGACTTTACGCCTAACTGCCATTTAATTAACTGCGTGCGCTGGTTATGGTGCAGGTCTATCGCATAATCAAACTGCTCCTGTTTCAGTTCCTTCACTAAATCGCTGATTGAACCTTCCAGCACATGCACCTTGCTTACATTAGGGTTGGCGGCAATAATAGGGGCAAAAGCCTTTTTAGTAGCGTAATGGATTTCGGCCTCTGGAAACGCCTTCCTTAAACAACGTACCACGGGCGTGGTAAGCACTATATCGCCAATAGAAGAAAACCGCAGGATAAGGAATTTCATTGGGCAGCTAAAATAATTATTGACAGGTAATAACCGTATCGTTCATCAGGTGGTTCCCATCCATCCGATAAATAGTTCTCCGGCCTTATGAAAAAGCTGTGAAGAAATTTTCTAGCAGGTTGGAAGGAAAGCAAAACGCTGTTTGAGCCGACACAGAATTATAAATCTATCCAAAATTATTCTGCGGGTTCGTTTTGCTGTGCGCTGGGAGAAAATTTTAGGCTTTTTCATAAAGCCTTGGCCTTTTTGCTTCTTTTTGGGTCAAGCCAAAAAGAAGAATATTTTCAGGTGAGCATGGTTTCAAACTCACTCCCCCGCAGCCTTGTTTTCACCAGCAATAAAAAGACTTAATTCAGGCTGCATTTCAAATCCTCTTCCTTTGGCCGCCAATTCCGGAAAGGATTCATCTGCGGTTATTTCCCCTTTAAAACGCATATTTGCCCTATGCCCGAACTGCGCTGGAACCCGCTGCTTGATACCTGGACTATGGTGGCCACCAACCGCCAAAACAGGCCGCACCTGCCTAAAGACCATTGTCCTTTTTGCCCTGGCCAGGGCAACATTCCGGCCAATTATGAGGTACTAGCCTACCCGAACGATTTCCCCGTGCTGGCGCTCAACGAAAAAGAATGGGCCAAAGAAAAAGGCATTTTTAAAAGCAGGGCCGCCGTAGGGCGTTGCGAGGTAATACTTTACTCGCCCGACCACCACAAACAGCTTTACCAACTTAGCGATGAACACTTATTAAAACTGGTAGAACTATGGAGCGAGCGCTACAAGGCTTTATCGCAGGATAAACGCATTAAATATATTTTTGAATTTGAAAACCGCGGCCAGGAAGTGGGCGTAACCATCCACCATCCCCACGGGCAGCTATACGCCTATCCTTTTGTGCCACTTAAACTGCGCGAAGAACTGCACAACTGTAAAAAATACTACCAACAAAACGGCAGCAACCTTTTTGCCGATTTGAACAAAGCCGAGAAAAAGCACAAAAAGCGCATCGTTTTTGAAAACAAAAGTTTCCTGGCCTACATCCCCTATTTTACCGATTACCCTTTCGGGGTGTTTGTAGTAAATAAAAAACTAAAAGGCAAT
>DASZPC010000587.1:0-1731 GCA_035550455.1 Chitinophagales bacterium
TACATCGGCGGTAACAGGTACCGGCGCCGTGGAGGTAAGCACTACTTTTACCTGCACCGGTGTTGTATCTTTAGGATAACTGAACCCTGCACCAAGAAAAGAAACTATTAGCTTGTTATTGTTGGTTATGTAAAGCAGGAATACAGAGTCCTGCCCCAGTACAACATTTTGTGTTACCGGTACCAGCCTGAAAACAGCCACCTTGGTAGGGCTTACCTGGGTATTTTGGTTTATCTGCACCGTAGCCGTATCAAATGAGGTGCCCGAGCCAAATGGCAAATGAATATGGTTAGTATAAAAATAATCGCCTGTTGAACCTTGTACAGCGGTTGAAGCACTGTCATCGCGCTCAATAATAAACTGCGCCGGCGAGCCGCTGGGATTATCAATTCGGGCGTATATATTCACAAACCCTGCTGTTTGCGCCACCGTATCAACCGAACCAATAAATGTTACCACTGCGGGCGGCAGGTTATCGTTTTCAAGTATGGTTAAATCAAATGTTGAGCTGCCTAAAACCGCGCCGTTAGTTGGGTTTATCAAATTAAACTCCACATACCGGTTAGGCTCAATTAGTGTATCGTCAATTATTGTAACCGGTACCATAATTGTACCACTAACTGCTGAATCCCACGTTATAACCGTATCGTTGAACACATAATCAACGCCTTGCACCGCAGTGGTATTGCCAGCGTTAACCTGAACCTCCACGCTGGTGCTGGTAGTGGCCGGGATATCAAGGTTTACCGGCACATAAAATACCGGTGTTGTTTTCGCCACGGTATCAACCAAAGGGGGAACAAAAGCGATGTGTTGTGTATCATCATCCAGTATAGTTACCACAAACTCGCTGTCAGCGCCAAGGGTGGCGTTGTTATCAGGATAGGCAAGTTTGAAAGTAAAACTCCTGTCGGGGTTATGTATATGGTCGTCAACAACATTAACGGTTATAAACTGGTCGAAAGGGGAATTGCCTGGAAACGTAAGCGTAACCGGCGAATAGGTAAAGTTTGTACCATACACGGCACTCCCTCCGGGAACAATATTCACATCCACATGCGTATCATTAGCATCGTAATTCAATATCTCAACCGCAATTTGGTAGGTACCAATACCTTCGCTAATGCTGGCCGATGTAACAATAAACTGCACCTGTGGCGAACTCTGTGCAAACTTTGTAAGCCCCATTAAACAAACTGTTAAAACCGTAAACAAATGCTTCATTATTATAGCCCGCTTTATAGTAAGACGTAAATTTCGTAAAATAAGCCAAAACCGGAATACTTTGACCCCAGGTAAATGTTAGTGTGCGGTTTATAAAATTTTTGTTGCAGCATTTTAAGCTGGCTGCTTTTTATGTATTATAGCTGTTGAACCACTGTGCTATGGTAGATGATGATAAAATATGGAGCTATGAATATGAAAAAAGCAAGGGCTTAAAACAAGGCCAGCTACTGCTTTCAGAACCATTTATGCTGGATGAAAACTTCAGGCGCACGGTAGTGCTGGTTTGCGAACATACCGCCGAAAACGGCACCGTAGGGCTTATTCTTAACAAACCTGTTAACCTGCGGCTGAATGAAGTAGTGGAAGGGTTTCCTGCTTTTGATACAAAAGTTTACCTGGGCGGCCCCGTTGGCACCGATACCTTACAGTTTTTGCATTGCATGGGCGATGAAATAGAGGGGGGTATTCAATTAGCTGAAAACCTATACTGGGGAGGCAATTTTG
>DASZPC010000588.1:0-1500 GCA_035550455.1 Chitinophagales bacterium
AGATGTAACCTATACCTGCTGGTTTACTGTAACCGGCCTTGATAGTACACATGGCATGGCGGTTGAAATACTGTATAGCGATTTAAGCAGTGAAACACACCAGGTAAACACTAATGGAAGGCAGTCTTTTACCTTTAGCTATACCGGAAGTGCCGATAATGTTACGGCACTGATAATAATCAGCCCTTCGCCGCATATAGGCATAACATCTGAAAACTTTACGTTGAGTAATTTCTATATCTATACGCCCGGCAACGACAATAAAAGCGGTGCCTTCACCTTTGCCACAGGCTTTGCCTTTCCCACCATGCTTTTTACGGCTACCAATAATGATAGCGCGTTTGGATTTGATTACAGTAAAAGCTTTACCCATTATCTAAGGGTATGGGGCAACATTAAATACAACGGCTATACGGAGGAAAAAGAGGTGTATAATTTTAGTGATAACACCAACCTGCTATTGACAGCCAGCCAGCTAAAACAATATGAAATAAGCATAGGCGATGCGGCTGAATATGTGCATGACTGCCTGAGCATATTACGCCTGCACGATACATTTACCATAAACGATAAAGAATACATACCCGATGGCGACTATGCCTTACAGGTAAGGAAGTCAACTTTTGTGCTGCCTGCTAAGTTTACTGTGAAAGAACAAGCAGGGCCATCTAAAAACTATGCGCTGTAAAATATACATTTCCTCAATTAAAAATAGTATTTGTATATTTGCATTGAAGTTCTAACTTGTGTCCAAGCCTACCGGCCAATAAGAGGTAGGTATTCATCAAAACTTTTAATCATTTACTATGTCATTAGTAACCGATTGTACCGTATTGCCGGACCATATTGTGCAGGCATGTAACAATTACCGCAAAGGCGGTATCTCTGCCATTGCCATTATTGACCCGGACGCAGGGATTAGCGATTTCACCTCTCCTACTGATTGGCAAACAGCCATAGATGCTGGCCTTGTAAAAATTATTAAGAACATAAAGGCCACCTTTCCGAAGGCAAGCGCCGTGGAAGGCGAAAACGTGGTACCTTGCAGTGCCGATAAAATGCTGGATGGCTTTGACGGCTCTGTTACCTGGAAGGACTTTAACGTAAATGGCGGCAACGATGATTTTTACGCCCAGCTAAACCTGAAGCGTAGTTATATAGCTTTCTTCTATTGTAACGAAAACGAAATCCGTTTAATAGATAAGCTTTGCAACTTTAACGTGCCTTATGCTTCATCGCCTGAAACGAACAAAGAAAAACAGATGTATGAAGCTACGGCCAACTGGTTTGCCCCTATCGGTTGGTTTCCTTCCCTTTTTGCCGCGCCTACCGGCATATTTAGTTAACCCCAATAACATACATGAGCAAGGGGGTTGCACTATTGGCTATCGGGCGTGAGGCTTATTTGAGTTTCGCCGTTAATTTGGCATGCTCCATTAAGTTTTACACGCCCGGTATGCCAGTGCAGCTAATTGCCTCGCACGAACTGATTAAGCGCCT
>DASZPC010000589.1:0-8086 GCA_035550455.1 Chitinophagales bacterium
TAGCCTCTACTTTTGACGAGCCTGCCGAAAAGCACGTAAAGGTTTCAAATGTGGTGCTGCAAAAGGCTAAAAGGCTGGTAGAATGTGGCCACGATGTGGTGATATTGCTCGACTCTATTACCCGTTTGGCCCGTGCGCACAATACTGTAGCCCCGGCATCGGGCAAGGTGCTTTCGGGTGGTGTTGAAGCCAACGCCATGCAAAAGCCCAAACAGTTTTTTGGCGCTGCCCGTAAAATTGAAAACGGTGGGTCATTAACCATCCTGGCTACTGCCCTTATTGACACCGGCTCGAAAATGGACGAGGTGATTTTTGAAGAGTTTAAAGGTACCGGCAACATGGAATTGCAGCTTGACCGCAAACTTTCAAACAAGCGTATTTACCCCGCTATTGATATAGTTTCATCTTCTACCCGCCGCGATGACCTGTTGTTAGACAAGGATGTATTGCAGCGTATGTGGATTTTGAGGAACCATATTGCCGATATGACCAGCGAAGAGGCCATGAACTTCCTGATACAGCAAATGAAAGGCACCAAAACCAACGAGGAGTTCCTGGTTGCCATGAACAGCTAAAACCCGGGAAAGAGGCTAAAAGCCATGTTTTCTTAATTTTCACAATTATCATTACCTGGTTCAGGCTTTGCCAAGTGGAAATAATAATTATTTTTGCCGTCCCTTAATCGAAAAACGTAATTTAGAGTATGAAAAGGACATTTCAACCAAGCCGTAGGAAAAGAACAAACAAACACGGTTTCAGAGAAAGAATGAGCACCAAAAATGGAAGAAAAGTTCTTGCACGCAGAAGGGCCAGGGGCAGAAAGAAACTTACCGTTTCAGACGAAAGGCGTCTTAAATAACGCTTCGGCTGCAAACAATGTAGCCCGTTTTGACCTTGCTAAATACGGCAACAAGTCGAACTTCGGCAAAGACGAAAAGCTGAAAAGCACCAAACTGATAGAGCAACTTTTTAAAGAGGGTAAATCTGTTAAACAAGGCGGGGTTACCCTTGTTTATTTATTCTCGCCACTTAATACCTTTTACCCTGCACAGGCAGGATTTTCAGTATCAAAAAAGCATTTTAAACACGCAGTTGACCGCAACCGGGTAAAACGGCTTATGCGCGAGGCCTACCGCCTTAACAAAACAAGCCTGTACCAATATTTAAAGGAGGCGGGGCAACAATTAGCCATCATGTGGGTTTATAATGGCAAACAACTACCTGAAATGGCCCAGGTTGAAAAATCATTGACCGGTTGCCTGAAAAAAATAACAAAGCCATGATTGGAAAAATAATCGGCTGGTTTTTTATTCTGCTTATAAACGGTTACCGCATTTTTATTTCGCCGGTTATAAATTTATTTTCCATTGGCCCTACAGGCTGCCGCTATACGCCTACCTGCTCGCAATATGGCATAGAGGCCATTAAAAAACACGGGCCCTGGAAAGGCGGTTGGTTAGCAATTAAGCGCATTAGCCGCTGCCACCCCTGGGGCGGGCATGGTTATGACCCTGTACCCTAATGGAAAGTTAAAGCCGGGCGTATTTCCTAAAATCCCCTAATTCAAACCAGGCAGGCAGCAACAATTTCAGTATCTCGCCGTTAAAAATTATGTTTACAGTCCACAGGTAGTAGGAACCAGCCTGTTTTAATGCCGGAGATGAAGAAACCGAAAAAATTATTGCTTTTAGCGTGCATAGCGCTGTTTGCATTTATCCCGCTTGCCTTTACCGATTCTTCGTACCACGACATACTGAAGAACCTGGATATTTTTACCACGCTTTACAAAGAACTGAACACCTATTATGTAGATACCCTGAACCCCACCAAACTGATGCGGGCCGGCATAGATAATATGCTGGATGGCCTTGACCCTTACACAGAGTACATACCCGAAGATGAAATGGAAGATTACCGTACCCAAACCACTGGTAAATACGGCGGTATTGGCGCAGTAATAGGCACCCGTGGTGATTATGTAATTATCAGCGAGCCTTATGAGGGTTTCCCGGCTGAGAAAGCGGGTTTAAGGGCCGGTGATAAGATTGTAGAAGTGGATGGGAAAAGTGCCAAAAACTATAAAACCGACCAGGTAAGTTCTATGCTGAAAGGCAAGCCTGGTACTGATGTGGTTTTGAAAATACTAAGGATGAACAAAAATGGCGGTGAAGATGAGTTAACCATCAAACTTACCCGCGAGGAAATACACATTAAAAATGTGCCGTATTATGGTATGCTGAACGATGACATTGGTTATATCCGCCTACAGGGGTTTACTGAAAGGGCCGGGGCCGAGGTGCGCAATGCACTGGAGACGCTGGAAGCAAAACATAAACTGAAAGGCCTTGTTTTTGACCTGCGCGGCAACCCCGGTGGCTTATTGAACGAGGCCATTAATGTGGCGAATGTTTTTGTTGACCGGAACACCAAAATAGTTGACACCAAAGGTAAAATTGAGGACTGGAATAAAACTTATACCACACCCGATGAACCGGTTGACACCCGATTGCCCATGGTGGTTTTGGCCGATGGCGGTTCAGCCTCGGCAGCTGAGATTGTTTCGGGCTCTATGCAGGACCTTGACCGTGCTGTAATAGTAGGGCAAAGGACTTTCGGCAAAGGGCTGGTGCAGGCTACCCATTCGCTGCCATACAATGGAAAGCTGAAACTAACCACCGCTAAATATTATATCCCATCAGGGCGTTGCATACAAGCTATTAACTATGCCGAGCGCAACCCGGATGGCAGTGTTAAACGAATTCCAGATTCATTAAAGGTTGCTTTCAAAACAAAAAATGGCCGCACGGTATATGATGGTGGGGGTATTGACCCCGATGTATCTGTTGACCCTGAAAGATATGCCAACATAACCATAAGCCTGCTTACTAAAGGTTACATACAGGATTACGCCACCGAATACCGCGTAAAGCATGATAAAATAAGCGATGCCAAAACCTTTGCCTTAAGCGATGCCGATTATGCCGACTTTGTGGCCTGGGTTTCGAAAAAAGATTACGACTACACCACCAAAAGCGAAAAGATACTGGAGGATTTGAAAAAATCGGCAGAGAAAGAAAACTACTACGGCGATATTAAAGACGATTACGAAGCCATGCAAAACACCATGAAGCATGACAAAGCCAATGATTTGGAAAAAGAGAAGAAACAGATAACAAGCATTTTGGAAGAAGAAATTGCATCGCGTTATTATCTCAATACCGGCCGGATAGAATCCGCATTAAAAAGCGATACGGAAATAAAAAAGGCCATTGATGTTTTAAGCGATGCCAAAAAAATGGATGCGATTTTAGCTAAAAAGTAAACGGGCAGATGACAAAGCGCTGGAAGAAAATATTATTGATTTTAACGGTGGCAATTGGCACTATGTCGTTTGCCGATTACTACTTTGATATATCGAAGAACATAGATATTTTTTCAGCGCTGTACCGTGATATTAATACATACTATGTTGATGAGCAGGAGCCATCTAAACTAATGCGCAGTTGTATTGATGGGATGCTGAAAACACTTGACCCTTTTTCGAATTATTTTTCTGAATCGCAGATTGAAAATGCGAGGATACAGCAAGGCGGAAAATTTGGCGGGCTGGGCATTGAAATTGAAGTAATGAACCATTACCCGGTTATTATTTCAGTTACCAAAAACCAACCTGCCGATAAAGCGGGCTTACTGGTAGGCGATATTATTAAATCGATTGACGGCAATTCAACCCTGGATAAGAAGAAAGAAGAGGTAGACAAAGCATTGGTTGGCCAGCCTAAAACCACCGTAGCCCTGCAAATTGAACGGGAAACCTCGCTTAAAAGCGAGCCCAAGCCGATGGACTTTACTGTGCAGCGCGAGGAAATTGAGGAGACAAACGTTCCATTTTTTGGCATGGTTACCCCTGAAATTGGCTGTATTAAACTGAAAATATTTAACGAAAACGCCGGTAAAGATGTGCGCGACGCTTTTGATAGTTTAAAGCGCTCAAACCCCGGTATGAAAGGAGTTATACTTGACCTGCGCAGCAACCCCGGCGGTTTATTAACTGAAGCCGTAAATGTGGTAAATGTATTTGTGGGCCGCGATTCGCTGGTGGTTACCACCCGTGGCAAAGTTGACGACTGGAATAAAACCTTTAGGACCCCTAACGACCCGAGCGATGATAAAATACATTTAGTAATCATTACTAACTCTATGTCGGCATCGGCCTCTGAAATTGTTTCGGGCACCATGCAGGATTATGACCGCGCAGTTATTATAGGCCAAAGGACTTACGGCAAAGGCCTGGTGCAGATAACCCGTAAGCTTTCGTATAACACCATGCTAAAAGTTACCACTGCCAAATACTACATACCAACCGGCAGGTGCATACAGGCACTTAACTATGCCGAGCATAACCCTGATGGCAGTGTAAAACGCATACCTGATTCATTAAAAGTGGCTTTTAAAACCATTAACAGCAGGCGCACTGTTTATGATGGCGGCGGTATTGAACCCGATGTTGTTTTGCCGAAGGAAGAACACAGCAAAATTGCAGAGGAACTTTTTACGCATAACTATATTTTCGATTTTGCCTCTGATTACAAACGCACACATGCCGCCATTGGCGACCCGGCCCAGTTTAAATTAACCGACCAGGACTTTGATGATTTCGTAGCTTATGTAAAAGCGCAAAAGCTGGATTATAAAACCGAGACGGAAGAGAAACTTGATGCTTTGGAAGAGGCGACAAAAGATGAAAAATATTTTGATGCTGTAAAGAGCGAGTATGAAGCCATAAAGGCGAAGTTGGAAAAAGATAAAGAGCAGGATATAGTTAAAAACAAGAAAGAAATAGTAACCATCCTTGAAAACGAAATTGCGGGAAGGTATTATTATGCTTATGGCAAAACCAAGAAGAGCTATCAAAACGACCCCGAGGTTGCAAAGGCCATTGAGCTGCTTAACAACAACAGCGAGTATAACGAACTGCTTACCGCCAAAAAATAAACAGGAACCCTACAGGTTTTTCCTAACCTGAACCCGAAGGCTTTTAATTCTTTACAAATTTTTCGACCGACTGTTTGCCAGAATTGTTGCGATAAGTAACAAAGTAAATACCCGGCGCCAGTGCCGAAACATCGAGGGTTTGAACGGTATTGCCATTGGACTGCACCATTGTAATTTTCTGACCGGTTATATTACTTAGTTCAATAAAACCGGCAGCAGCATCAGTAATTGAAACATTCAGCTCTGTATTGGCCGGGTTAGGGAATAACCGTATGCCGGTTTGTTTATTGGCGGTTGTAGTAATAGCCGTTGAAAGTGGTTCCCAGCCTATATAAATATTCTGGTCGCGCATCAGCGAGCCTGTTAAAACCCCGTTTCGGTAGCTGTTAACGGTGTAGGCAATAGCAAAAACGCCGGTGTAGCAAGGTGTATTCCAGTTTATTTCGCCCGTTTTTGTATCTAAATTAAAGGTGCTGTTTGTACCAGCCAACTGCTGACAAAAAGAACCAGGCGCTAAATATTGCGGCACAGTTACCCCCGCTTCTACCAAAGGCACTATTTGCTCAAAAGCAACACTATCGCCGGTTGTATTATTCATTAAAACATGCTCGGTTAAACTGTCAAACCCACCAAAATACAGGCCCAATGGCTGAAGTAGCGGTGGCTGATAGGTAAACTGCGGCGAACTATTCAAAACTATTTGGGTAGCCAGGTACATAGGCATATTGGCCGCTGCCCCCCCTGCTATATTATTAATGTAATTAACCCTGTATTGGTTTTGCACAAAAACGGTATAATGCCCAACCGAAGGAATAGAATCGTAAAGGTGCGCGCCCGAGTAATAGTGGGTATAAATGTGGTTGCGCCCCAGGTATACATCGGCCAATGAATCATCGGTTATACTATCTGCATAGAGTGCAGAAACAATACCATCGCCCCAGGTAACAATAATTGAGTCGTAGGTAGTACCCTCATTAATGTCAAAGTCCATGGTAATATTTACCAAACAACGCATGTTATTAGCCGGGTCAAGCTTATACCTTATTTCAGCAGCATAAACTTGCTGCCCAAGACCCCCACAGGCCCATGCCACGCTTTGAACAAACAGGGCTACAGTAAACAGTAATAGTCTCATTATTTATTTAAACAAACCCTATCATTGTGGTTTTGTTCAAAATTAGCACTTTATATAGGCAAAAAGGCCCTTTAGGCCAATATTTACCCTATTGTTTAACAATTTTCAGGGTGGTATTCAGCCTGGTATCGCGGTAGTTAACCATGTACACGCCTGCAGGCAGGTTTGCCGTGTTAATGTGGGTTGTTCCACCGGTTGCCTTTACTTCAGCAATCAGTCTTCCCGATAAATCGCTTATCACAATATTCCCGCCTGCGTTAACCGGTAAATAAACTGTGGTATAGCTACTAACAGGGTTGGGGTAAACAGCTATAGCAGCAGCATCAACTTGAGTATTGATTCCTGAAAAAACACCGGCTGCCCCGGTAAGGCGCACCACCTGGTATAATTTATAGTTGTTTTCGTTCACCAGGCCATTAATCAATATGTTGTTATCGGGCAAAATAGCAACATTATAAACCAGGTTGTCCCACTCAAAATTATTTAACAAGGCATAGCCACTATAATCGCCAAAACTTACGTTCATGCTGCCATTAGGGTTAAGACAGGCTACAATTGTGCGGATGCCACCGGCAACATTTGCCGTACCAGATGCTACTATATTTCCGTAGTTATCAATGTTTAAGTTATGAATACTAAAAGGCTGAACATCAAGCAAAGCAGGCACCACATGGCCATCGCCGCCAAAAGAAGCATCGGCAGTACCATCTGTATTATACCTTGCCAGCATTAACGAAGTATCGCCCCGAAGTGCCGACTGAACAGTTACCAGTTTCCCATCGGGTTGAAAGGCAAAACCCAAATTATACGGGCCATCGATAAAATAACCGTTGCTGATTAATACACTTCCGTTTAGCCCAAAAGAAGGATTGAACGAACCGGTTTGATCTAACTGAAATGCGTATATATTGTCAACACCATTAGCCCCCGAATAGGTAGCAAAATTGATATTATTGCTAAGGTCAATAGCAAAGTAAGCGGTGCCATCGGAAGGAATGGACTGATCATGCACAAAGTAAACGCCATTGGTGGCAAAGCTGTTATCGAAACCGCCATTGGTACTGTTTAGCCTGATTATAGCCACAGAATCGTTAGAAGTAGCGCCGGTAGTGCGTACCATAGCTACAATTTTTCCATCCAGTTGCAGCCTTACCTCACTTACTGCCTCGCCAGATGCACCAGGAAAAATAGCCGGATAAACAAAACCGTTTGTACCAAAAGTACTGTCAATCGACCCATCGTCCTTTAAACGTAGTAAGAATGAATTATAAACGCTTCCACCATTTTTATCGGTACCAGCTATAATTGTTTTCCTGTCGGATTGAACCACGGAAGAATATACTGCACCTGAAAAAGCAGGCCGTACCATTACCACCCTTCCATTCGAGCTGTTTCCGAAACTTACGTCCCTTGTTCCATCGCTTAAAAAGCGGATTACTGCAATTGTATCGGCATGGGCTGTTGTAATTACAAACTGCCCGCCTTGCCCCATGGCCATATCGGAATAATACCAGGGGTAAATATCTGCATCGGCAAGTTCACCGGCTACACCAAAAGAAGGGTCTAACTGGCCTGCCTGTGCCAGCACACTGCTAACCGACACTAAACTGATGAACGCTACAAGGCAAAATGTAAAAACACGTTTCATTTCCTTAATTATTTTTTATCAAAGCCTACTCTGTTTACAGCTTTTCGGCAATCGCTGTTATTTGCTTTTAGGAAAGATTACCTTACCTACAGCAACGGCTGTGGCATTTTTCCGCAACTCGTTACTGTTAATGTTATACTCCCATTTTTTTTGCCCGCCCCTGCCATAAATTTCCAATTTACAGTTGCGGTTACCGGCGGGCCCGCTAATACTAATTTTACCAAAATTCCTTTTATACAATATAGACCCCGGCACACTATATGAATTTTTATAAAGCCCCAGGTACTTTCCGGGCACTACCGGGCTTG
>DASZPC010000590.1:0-6682 GCA_035550455.1 Chitinophagales bacterium
GTAATTGCAGCTCGGGTTCGTAGAAATGCGAAATCCAGAAGGGATAATCTTTAAAATCTTCAGCCAGGTAATCTTCAATAAAATTTACGTTGCTGTATATAACCGGTTTAACGTGATAGTTGCTTTCCAGCTTTTGAATAAAGATTTTTAACCGCTCAATAAGCACTTTGCGGCTAACGCCCATGGCATTTTCAACATCAACAGCGGGAGGTAAATCGCCGGGCAGCAGTTTTACACTTGAAATAAAACGTTGCGCCTGCAATTCGGGGCTGCGGTCGGGAAGAAAATAATGATAAGCGCCACGTGTAATTTTGTGGTCTTTGGCTTCATCCCAGTTATCATCGAACATTTCATCTTCCTTCAACATACCCTCGGTAGCCTTGATATATACAAAACCGAAATGGATAGTGTCGCCATAAGTATCAACCGCCCAAAGTTTATTCCAATCAACAACATCCTGAAAGTGCGAAATATCAATACCATGCACTTCGTAATCTTCGGGAAAATCGGTGGGCTTAAATTCAGTTTTGTAGTACCGGCGTATTAAATGGTGATAGGCTCGGCGGAAATATTTGGTGTTATAGTATATAGACACTATCAGCACCAACGCAAAAAGCAGCTGCAAACTTCGTTTCAACCATAAAGGAATGCCCTGTTTTTTTTTAGCCATTCATCAATCTATGGTTGCTATCACTTTCAGTTCGATGGCAATAGGCGAGGGCAGGGCCGTCACCTCTACCGTTGTGCGGGTGGGGCGGATGTCTTTAAAATACTCGGCATACACCCGGTTGAAGGTTACAAAGTCGCGTTTCATATTCACCAGAAAAACGGTTACATCCACAATTTTATCGAAACTGCTGCCCGCTTCTTCCAAAGCGGTTTGCACATTCTTAAACACCGAATGCACCTGCGATTCAAAATTGAACGATTTGTAATTGCCGTAGCTGTCCAGCTCAAGGCCGGGTATATTATCGGTACCCGCTTCGCGAGGGCCCATGCCCGAAACAAAAATAAGATTACCCGCACGCTTTGTCATGGGGTAAAGGCCCATTGGTTTAGGAAGATTATCACTCATGTTTTTAAGTTAATCAGGGATTCAGGAAATCAATTAATCGGTTAATTCAGATTTATCTATTCCTGCTTGTTTCAAAATGGCTAATAATGTGCCCTTGGGCAAATCTTTATTATGCATTGGCACAACAGTAATTTTTTTGGTTTCAGGATAAAAGTAATAATGGTGGCTGCCATTAATGCGCTTTAAAACGAATCCATGCTTTTCCAATAGCCTGATAATGTCCTTTGGTGTTAGCGACGGAACCTTGCTCATTTTACTATGCCGCCAATGTTATTGATACCTCCAGCGTTTCAGAATCATCCGGTATCGCCTCGCCAATATCTTTTAAAGTAGCTATATAACCCTCTATAGCTTCTTTGGCCATAGCCGTTGCATGCTCAACATTCTCGCCCCATGTAATGCAGCCGGGCAAAGCAGGCACTATAACCGTATAGCCACCTTCCGGTTCCTTATGCAGGTGAATTTTATAGGTAAGGTGTTTCATTGAAACAAAATTAAAGTTATTTATCCCTTAATACAAACATTCTTCGCCTCGGTAAAAAAGCGAATGGCTTCCATACCGCCTTCGCGGCCAACACCGGATGCTTTTACCCCGCCAAATGGAGTGCGCAAATCGCGTAGCAGCCAGCAATTGACCCATACTATACCAGCTTCAATTTTTGTTGCTACCCGGTGGGCTTTTTTCAGGTTGTTGGTCCAGATGGTGGAAGCCAGCCCATATTTTACTGAGTTGGCCATTGTTAGCGCTTCCTCTTCAGTATCAAAGGGCGTAAGTGTTACCACCGGCCCGAAAATTTCTTCCTGCTGTGTGCGGCATTTATAATCCAACCCTTCAATTACTGATGGCTCGATAAAATAACCATTGGCACAACGTCTGTTCAGTTTCAATTCATGCCCGCCGCATAAAATTTTGCCGCCCTCCTGTTTCGCCAGTTCTATATAGGATAGGATTTTTTGTTTGTGTTGTGCTGAAACTACAGCGCCAAGATTTACACCGTCTTCATCGGGGTCGCCTACTTTCAAAGTTTTCACGTGTGCGACAAAGGCATCTCTGAATTTTTGGTAAATGCTGCGCTCAACAAATATCCGCGAACCGCAAAGGCAAATTTCGCCTTGATTGGTAAAAGCTGCGGCTACTGTTTGTTTAACAGTGTCTTCAAAATCGCAATCGGCAAAAACAAGCGTGGGGTTTTTGCCGCCTAATTCCAACGATAGTTTTTTAAACATAGGCGCAGCAATGGCGGCAATTTTCTTACCGGTTTCGGTGCCGCCGGTAAAAGAAATCGCTTTTATTTCAGGGTGCTCAATAATAGCCTGGCCTGCTTTACCGCCTAAGCCATGAACAATGTTCAGCACACCGGCGGGCAAGCCCGCTTCGATACAAACTTCGGAAAGAAGATAAGCGGTGTAGGGGGTTATTTCGCTGGGTTTAGCCACCACGCAATTACCGGTGGCTAATGCCGGAGCAATTTTCCAGGTAAAAAGATAGAGCGGCAGGTTCCAGGGCGAAATGCAGCCTACCACGCCTATTGGCTGGCGCAAGGTATAATTCACCGTGCCATCGGGCATGGGGTGGCTTTCGGAAGCGAAATGTTGCACTGCCGAGGCATAAAACCTGAAGTTTGAAACCGCACGCGGAATGTCCATGCGGCGGGCAAGGTTTTGTGGCTTGCCACTATCTTTGGATTCGGCTTTTACAAACTCATCCATGCGCTTTTCAATTCCATCGGCGATTTTGAGCAACACGAGCATACGTTTTTCTAAATCAGTGGTGCTCCATGCCGGGAAAACGGCTTTGGCGGCTTCAACGGCTAACTGCACATCGCGCTCGTCCGAATCAGGCACTTTTGAATATACCTGCCCGGTGGCAGGCTCGTAGTTATCGAGATACCCGTTAGACGCGGGTTCGGTTAGTTCGCCGTTTATGTAGTTTTTTAGTTGGAGCATAAATTCAAATTTAAAACACGGAGGCACGGAGGTTGCGTGGAAAATTAAGATAATTAAGAAAAATGAGGTAATTATGAAACCGGGAAATCAGGGTTTCGATTTACGCTTTTGTTCTTCAATGTAAAAGATATAACCGTTAAGGATCTTAAGGCATAAATCGTATTTCTGGATAAACAAATCAAAGTCCTCTTTAGTTATATAAGATTCATCTAATGATGTATAAATGTGGTCTTTTGTTTCCTCAAGGGATCCCCTGCTTTGCCTACAAAATTGAATATTTTCCTGAAAGTGGAATCTTCCATATCCTTCGGCAATATTAGCTGTAACAGAGCGCGATGAATCTTTTACCTGTGCTGTCAAAAGGTACATTTCATGCTTGGGGAATTTTTTGCAAAGCTCTGAAACATACTGCTTTAGTTCTCGGCATTTCTTCCATACTTCTAAATTTTCAAAACCTCTTTTGTGTTCCATTTGCACTTAATGGCCTTAACACTAAATACTAAATTTTCTTAGTTGCCTTAATTATCTCGTTTTTCTACAAACATCCCGTACGTCCGCCATCCACCGGTACATTAATGCCACTGATATAGGCTGCTGCCGGGGAAGCAAGGAAAGCAACAGCATTGGCCACTTCTTCGGGTTTACCAAAGCGGTGCAGGGGTATTATTCGCAACATTTCTTCTTCAATTTTTTCGATTGGTACACCCGTTTTTTCGCTACGGGTTTTTATCAGGCTGTGATGCCTGTCGGTTTCAGTAGCGCCGGGCAGCACATTGTTTACCGTAATGCCGAATTCACCCAATTCATTCGCCATTGTTTTGGCCCAATTGGCCATGGCTGCCCGTATGGTATTGCTTACCCCTAAATTGGGAAGCGGCTGTTTTACCGAAGTGGAAATAATATTTACAATGCGCCCATACCCGTCTTTCCTCATGCCCTCCAAAAAAAGTTTGGTAAGGATATGGCTGGTAATAACATGCGCCTCAAAGGTTTTGATGAAATCTTCTTCTATTGCTTCGGTAATTTTACCTGAAGCAGGCCCGCCGGTATTGTTTACCAGTATGTGATAGGTTTTGTTTGTTTTTTTAATATGCCGCTCCACCGCGCTTTTAACTTTGTCGGGATTTGAAAAATCTACAGCTACATAATCGTGCCGCTGCTCGCCTTTGCCGATAAAGCTGAGGTCAATCAGGTTTTGCATCAGGTCCTGCTCGTTGCGGCCCACCATGGTTATACTGGCGCCAAGTTTTGCCAGCTCAAAAGCTACCGCTTTGCCAATACCCTTACTGCTGCCGCCTACAAAGGCGTTCTTTCCGGTTAAGTCGAGGTTCATAGTGCCTGTTTGAATTTATACAGGTGGGAAATTAGTATATTTGAACAAAGCTAAGTTATGATTGAAACGGAAGTAAAAAAGAAAATAACGCTGGAAGAGTTTATGCAGCTTCCCGATGAAAATATCGAGCTTATTAACGGGCAAATTGTGCAGGAGCCTACACCTGTTTATGGTCATCAAAAAATTTCGGTAATTATTGCCTCGGAAATTTACGCGCAACTGAAGGATAATAACAGAGGCGACATTATAGCGGCCCCCATGGATGTAATTTTAGGAGAAAATGTGCTGCAACCCGACCTGCTGTTTATTGCCGCAGGCAGGCTTTCAATTGCCGGAAGCGGCAGGGTGGTTGGTCCCCCCGATGTAGTGTTTGAAATTATATCGCCTTCAAATGCCTATCGGGATACCAAAGAGAAATTTGATTTGTACGAGCAGTTTGGCGTTGAAGAGTATTTTATTGTTTACCCCGATGATAAAATGGTGGTTAAATATGCTTTAAGCGATGGCAAGTACCATGAAGCTTACCGCGAAACAGGAATTGTAAAGAGTGAAATTATAGGATGCGATATTTCTTTTTAAGATAAAACCGGAGCAAATGATTACACCTCCCTTCAATTTTAAAAAATGGATTGACGAACACCGCCACCTTTTAAAACCGCCGGTAATGAACCAGGTGGTTTATAAGGATAATGACGATTTTGTGGTAATGGTGGTGGGTGGCCCTAATAAGCGCAAGGATTTTCATTACAACGAGACCGAGGAGTTTTTTTACCAACTGGAAGGCGACATAACCGTAAAGATTGTAGAAGATGGCCAGGTGAAGGATATGAATATTAAAGAGGGGGATATTTTTTTGCTGCCGGCCCGCACGCCCCACTCGCCGCGCAGGCCTGAAAACACGGTGGGCCTGGTAATGGAAATTAAACGCCCCGCCGGAATGCTGGACGCCTTTCAGTGGTATTGCGAAAATTGCGGGAATAAACTGTATGAAGAACAAATGCAGGTAAACGACATTGTAAAAGACCTGCCGGGCGTAATGGAAAAATTTTACGCCAACAAAGAGTTACGCACCTGCAAAAAATGCGGTACGGTGCTGGAGCCGCCGAAGTAAGGATATCTTAAAGCGACACGCCCCCGCTTGCCTTCGGCAAGTCGGCCCCTCTAAAGAGCGGAATCAGAAAACCGCCTTTGCAATTTCGATAGTGGCTTCGCTGCGGCTCATGGTGTAGTAGTGCAGGCAGGGAACATTAGCGGCCTTCAATTCTTTTGATTGTGCAATGGCCCATTCGATGCCCACGCGTTTAACCGCCTTTTCATCTTTGCATTTATCCACCTCATCGGCCAGTGCTTCGGGTATATCAATATGAAACAGTTTGGGTAAAGCATTTAGCTGCCCTTTAGTGGTAAGTGGTTTTATACCCGGTATAATGGGGATGTTAATGCCCGCTGCCCTGCATTTTTCAACAAAGGAGAAATACTTTTTATTGTCGAAAAACATTTGCGTTACAATGTAGTGCGCGCCGCAATCAACTTTGTGTTTCAGCCATTTTAAATCGGTAGCCAGGTTGGGCGACTCGAAATGCTTTTCAGGATAACCGGCCACGCCGATGCAGAAATTTGTTTTCAGTTCGTTTTCGGTTTCCTCGTGCAAAAACCGGCCCCGGTTCATATCGGCTACCTGGTGTACCAGTTCAGAGGCGTATTTATGGCCAATTTTGGCGGGCGCTGAAGTTTTTGATGTTTTATCGGGGTCGCCCTGCAACAGCATCAGGTTGTTGATGCCTAAATAGTGAAGGGTAAAAAGCGCGTCTTCGGTTTCTTCCGGTGTAAAGCCGCCGCAAACCAGGTGCGGCACCGTATCAACATTAAACCGGCCCTTAATAGCGGCGCATATACCGGCAGTACCGGGCCGCCTGCGCAGGGGAACCTCCTCCACTAATCCATCGGGGCGCTTTTTGTATATAATTTCCTCGCGGTGGTAAGTTACATCGATAAAAGGCGGCTTAAACTCAATTAAAGGCTCAATCACTTTTAACAAATCGTCAATGGTTTTGCCTTTTTGCGGGGGCAATACCTCAATACTAAAAAGCGTACCCTTCGCGTTACTTAAGTGTTCGGTTACATTCATAATATACCGGCAAATGTAAACCCAAAACAATATTGTAGGTAAATGGAGGCTTTTTTATTTAAAATCCACCTGTATGAAACGGTTAATTGCACTTATAGCAGGATTGTATTTAAGTTACTACAGCTATAGCCAGCCCGGATTTTATTTAGGCATAAGGGGCGGGGCAGGCTCTATGCTAAGCCAGTACCAGCTAAATAAT
>DASZPC010000591.1:0-8613 GCA_035550455.1 Chitinophagales bacterium
AGCAAAGCAGTTCATCAGGCTGCGGAAAGAAGCGCCTTCTTTGTGCATATCCACAAATATTTCGCCCAGGGTGCCATCGTCATATTCGCCGGTGCGTACAAATACGGTTTGGCCGCCAATTTTTGCTTTTTGCGTAAAGCCCCGGCGTTTGTGTGGCAGTTTTTTGCGTTCCACAATACGCGAAAGCTCGCGCATAAAGTGGGTATCGGTACTTTCCTGCATCAGCACACGGGCGGCTTCAAGCACTTGTTCGGGTGTAAGTTTGCTGAAATCTTCAGTGGTATCTTTTACTACAGCTTTTGCCGTAGCGGTATCTTTTTTCTCTTCTTTTTCCTCGTCTTTTTTGTTTGAAAGGGGCTGCGAAAGCTTGCACCCATCGCGGTAAAGGGCATTGGCTTTAAGGCCCAGTTTCCATGAAAGCGCATAGCAGCTTTGAATATCCTCCACCGTGGCCTCGTTAGGCAGGTTAATGGTTTTTGAAATAGCGCCGCTTATAAATGGCTGCACAGCGGCCATCATGCGGATGTGGCCATGCGGATGTATATAGCGCTGGCCTTTGGTACCGCATTTATTGGCACAATCAAATACCGGCAGGTGCTCTTCCTTCAAATCAGGGGCGCCCTCAACGGTCATAGTACCGCAAACATATTCGTTAGCCTGTTCAATTTCGTCTTTGCTGTAGCCCAGTTCGCGCAGCAGGTTAAAGTTTTGCGCTTTGTATTGTTCGGCGCTAAAACCAAGGCGTTGCAGGGTTTCTTCGCCCAGGCTATAGGCATTAAAAGCAAAAGTAATATCAAAAGCCGAAGGCAGTTGTGCTTCAATCTTTTCTACATCGGCATTTGTAAAGCCACGCGAACGGAGCGAATCGGCATTAATAGCGGGGCAGCCAACTAACGAAGCATGGCCTTTTGCATATTTTACAATAGCATCTATTTGCCCCGGGGCATAACCCAGGGTTTCAAGCGCCATTGGCACACATTCGTTTACAATTTTGAAATACCCGCCACCCGATAGCTTTTTGAATTTAACCAAAGCAAAGTCTGGCTCAACCCCGGTGGTATCGCAATCCATCAGCAGGCCTATGGTGCCGGTAGGGGCAATAACCGTGGCTTGTGCGTTTCGGTAGCCAAATTTTTCGCCCAGTTGCAGGGCCTCATCCCAGGCAGTGGTGGCGGCCTCCAGTAAATAACCGGGGCAATCTTTAGGGTTAATACCTACGGGTTTTATTTCAATGCCTTCATACGAATTAGCATCGGCATTATAAGCTGCCAGGCGATGGTTGCGCATTACGCGCAGCATGTGGGTTTTATTTCTTTCATACCCCGGAAATGGGCCTAATACCGAAGCCATTTCAGCCGAGGTTTTGTAAGCAATACCGGTCATAATAGCGGTAATGGCGCCGCCCATAGCACGTGCTTTGTCGCTATCATAAGGAATACCCGAAACCATTAGCACCGAGCCCAGGTTGGCATAACCCAAACCAAGCGTACGGAACTCGTACGAAAGCTGTGCCACTTCTTTTGACGGGAACTGGGCCATTAGCACCGAAATCTCCAGCACCATAGTCCATAAGCGGCTCATGTGCTCAAAACCGGTAACATCAAATTCCAGGGTTTTATCATTAAAAAATTTACGCAGGTTAAACGAAGCCAGGTTACAGGCGGTGTTATCTAAAAACATATACTCGCTGCATGGGTTCGATGCGCGGATGGGGCCGTCCTCGGGGCAGGTATGCCACTCGTTAATAGTGGTATCAAATTGTACACCGGGGTCGGCACAGCGCCAGGCCGCCATAGCAATTTTATCCCACATTTCGCGCGATGGGATGGTCTTCATCACCCGTTTATCAGAACGGGCCACCAGGTTCCAGTTTTCTCCTTTCTCTAATACATGGAAGAAAGAATTGGGGACACGTACCGAGTTATTCGAGTTTTGGCCCGAAACAGTGCGGTAAGCTTCGCCTTCATAATGCGAATCGTAACCAGCCGCAATAAGGGCGGCCACTTTATCTTCTTCCTTCATCTTCCACTCAATGAAGTCAATTACTTCAGGGTGGTCAAGGTCAAGGCAAACCATTTTGGCTGCACGGCGGGTAGTACCGCCCGATTTGATGGCCCCTGCCGCAGCATCGCCAATTTTCAAAAAGCTCATCAGGCCCGATGAGGTACCACCGCCCGAAAGTTTTTCGCCTTCGCCGCGTATGTTCGAAAAGTTGGTACCAACGCCCGATCCATATTTAAAAATACGCGCTTCGCGTATCCACAAATCCATTATACCGCCGCCATTTACCAAATCATCATCTACTGAAAGGATAAAGCAGGCGTGTGGCTGGGGGCGTTCGTAAGCAGAAGTTGATTTTTCAAGTTCGCCGGTTTCGGGGCTTACAAAATAGTGGCCCTGTGGCTTGCCTTTTATGCCATAAGTAGAATAGAGGCCGGTATTAAACCACTGTGGCGAGTTAGGCGCCGCCATTTGGTCGAGTAGGGAATAAACCAACTCTTCATAAAAAACCTCAGCATCTTTTTTGCTGGCGAAATAGCCATAGCGCTCGCCCCAGCTTTTCCAGCAGTCGGCCAGGCGGTGCGTAACCTGTTTAATAGAGTTTTCGCCGCCAGTTGAACCATCGGCCAGTGGCACACCAGCTTTACGAAAATATTTTTGGGCAAGGATATCGGTTGCTACCTGGCTCCAGCCTTCGGGCACTTCCACGTTATGCATTTCAAATACGGCATCGCCTGCCGGATTGCGGATAACCGAGGAGCGCAGTTCATACTTGAACTGGTCGAATACCGATACGCCTTCTTTGGTATAGCGACGGTCTACCCTCAATCCTTTCTTGTCATTTTTCCTTGCCATAAATTAACTTTGTAGAAATTTAAAAATTGCGTTAGGTCGAAACGTTTTTGGAAACGTAGAACGAATTTATTTTTCGTTTCAGAAAATTCAATTCCCATTTTTCCACACAATTTGTGCAAACAGGCATAACTGTTTTTTATACGCCGTGTGGCTGCGGTTTCATTGTGTGGAAAACTGTTTTCTGAAAAATTTCAGCTTAAAATTTGGATATTTCGGGGCTAATTTTCTGTCTTTTTTTTTAGTCGCGATATAACATCTATAAAATTAAGCATTATTTTTCAATTAAACTTTTTACAATCAATGATTTACGAATTATTTAATGATAAAAAAAGCCCCAAACTGGCCGTTTTGGTTGACCCAGATAAACAAACAAAACAGGGTTTGGTTGAGCTGATAAAACTGGCTGAAAACTGCAAAGCTGATTTCTTTTTTGTAGGAGGTAGTTTGCTGGTTGAAGGTAGCTTTGAGCAAACCATAACTATATTAAAATCGAACTCAAAAATTCCGGTAGTGATTTTTCCCGGTAACAACTATCAACTGAGTAAACAGGCCGATGCCATTCTTTTTTTAAGCCTCATTTCGGGCCGTAACGCCGAGTACCTGATTGGGCAGCATGTGGTGGCAGCGCCGCTTATAAAGGAGAGTGGCCTGGAGGTAATACCTACTGGGTATATGCTTATTGATGGCGGCAGAATTTCCGCCACCTCTTATATTACCCAAACCCTGCCCATACCGGCCGATAAAACAGAACTGGCCACCGCCACCGCGCTGGCAGGCCAAATGCTGGGTGTGAAGTTAATTTACCTTGAAGCGGGAAGCGGCGCCGAAAGGGCAGTTAGCCCCCGTATGATAAAAGCAGTAAAAGAAGCCGTGCAGATTCCGGTTATTGTTGGCGGCGGCATCCGCAGCGCAGAACAAGCCGAGGAGATTTGTAAAGCCGGAGCCGATGTGGTGGTAGTGGGCAATGCTTTAGAGAAAGAGCCCGGGCTGCTAATGGAGATAAGTTTGGGGGTGCATGCAGTAAAGAAACCCATTGAATGAAAGGAACCGTTATAAAATCTACAGGTAGTTGGTACGAGGTAAGGGCTGAAAACAGCGACATTATTAAATGCCGCCTGAAAGGCGTTTTCAGGCTGGATGAAAGCAAGGAAAAAGACTCGAACCCTGTGGCTGTTGGCGATAAGGTAGATATTGAAAAAGGCGATGCCGATGATACGTGGGTAATAAACAAAATTGAACCACGTCATAATTATATAGTGCGGTCATCGCCTAAACACAAAGGTGCGCGACAAATCATAGCCGCGAACCTTGACCAGGTTTTGTTAGTGGTTACCATGGCCAACCCACGTACCTCAACAGGTTTTATTGACCGCTTTTTGCTTACTGCCGAGGCTTACCATATACCTACCATTATTGTTTTTAATAAGCAGGATATGGTAGATAAAAAGGCCCAAAAGAAACAGGATTATGTGCATGACATTTATAGCAGCATTGGTTACGAAACACTTTTTACCTCGGCGCTTAAAAAACAGGGGTTGGATGAATTAAAAGAATTGCTGAAAGATAAAACAACCCTGCTGGCGGGGCATTCGGGCGTAGGCAAATCAACATTATTAAATGCCCTTCAACCACACCTGAACCTGCGCACCGAAAGCATATCGAAAATAACGGGCAAGGGTATGCATACCACTACCTTTGCCGAAATGCACCCGCTTGATTTTGGCGGCGACATTATTGATACGCCCGGCATCCGTGAGTTTGGCATTAAGGATTTCAGGCCCGAAGAAATTTCGCATTATTATGTAGAGATGCGCGAAGTATTGAATAACTGCAAATTCAATAACTGCACGCACGAAAACGAACCTGGCTGCGCTGTGCGAAAGGCTTATGAAGAAGGTAAGATTTCGGAAGAACGTTATGCCAACTATTTAACCATACTGGCAGATTATAAAGCGAACTATAAGCACTGGGAATAAACAGATACCAGAAGTTAGATTATAGATATTAGACACAAGATTTAGTGTTAAAATCCGGAACATGGAACTTGAAATTTAAATTCATGCGCGTAACTATTCAACGAGTATCGGAGGCAAGTGTAACCATTGGGGGCAAGGTAAAATCGGCCATCAAAAAAGGCCTGCTTGTTTTGGCCGGTTTTGAAGAAGCTGACACCACCGGGGACCTTGAGTGGACGGCCAACAAAATTACAGGCCTTCGTATTTTTACCGATGAAAACGGCCTGATGAACTTATCGGTAAAAGAGGTGGGTGGCGATATAATAATTGTATCGCAGTTTACCCTCCATGCCATGACCAAGAAAGGGAACCGCCCATCGTTTATACGCTCTGCAAAACCCGAAATTGCCATACCTTTATACCAGCAGTTTGTAAAATATGTGGAAACAGCTTTAGGAAAAGAAGTGGGTACCGGCGAGTTCGGTGCCGATATGAAAGTGGCCCTGCTGAACGATGGGCCGGTTACTATTAACATCGATTCGAAAAACAAGGAATAATGTACATCCCCAAATTTTATGAAGAGAAAGACCTTGAGCAAATTGAGCAGCTAATAAGGCAACATGCCTTTGGTATATTAATAACCACCCGCGAAGAACGGCCTTTTGCCACCCACCTGCCCCTGCATTTAGTAATAAGCGCAAATGGCGAATGGTTGTTGCAGGGGCATATTGCCAGGGCCAACCCGCAGTGGCGCGGGTTTGACGATAAGGCCAATGTGCTGGCTGTATTTATGGGCCCGCACAGCTATGTTTCGCCCAGTTGGTATAATCATAAAAATGTGCCTACCTGGAATTACCAGGCAGTACACCTGAGCGGAAAAATAAGGATTGTGGAGGGCACAGAATTGCGTAACAACCTGAGGCAACTGATGGCCCACCATGAAAATTTGCACGCTAAAAACCCTACCGCCTTTGATGAGGTACCCGAAGACCTGCTGCAAAAAGACCTGAATGGCCTGGTGGGTTTTGAAATTAAAGTAGAAAGGATAGAAGCGGCCAGCAAACTGAGCCAAAACCGCGATGCAGAAAGTTACCAAAACATTATTGACAACCTGAAGGTGTTAAAGGCGTACGACAGTGATATTATAGCCGCTGAAATGGAAAAGAAGAAAGAAAAATAACGCACAGCAAACATAATATTATGACTATTGAAGAAGCACAAGAAACTGTCGACAGATGGATTAACACCACAGGTGTTCGATATTTTAACGAGCTAACCAACATGGCCATGCTTACCGAGGAGGTAGGCGAGGTAGCGCGCATCATAGCACGGCGCTATGGCGAACAATCGTTTAAGGAAAGCGATAAGCACAAAGATTTATCAGATGAGTTAGCCGATGTGCTGTTCGTATTAATATGTATAGCCAACCAAACCGGCGTTGATTTAACCGAAGCACTACAGAAAAATATAGATAAAAAGACCCGTAGGGACGGCGAAAGGCACCAGAATAATGAGAAACTGAAATGATTTACAGCCCCATATTCAATAATTGGCTTTATTATCCTATCTTCGCGCCTTCATTTTTAATACGTCATCAGGAACGATGGCGGGATATCTGACACTTCGCTGATAACAGTGGTTATCAATTCCCATATCTCAGATGGCTCACTCGCGTTCAGGTAGACAATAAACAACATGTTATCATGGAAAAATTCAAAGCGCTCGGCTTGAGCGATAATGTATTAGCTGCATTAGAAAAAAAAGGCTGGGAACAACCATCACCTATACAGGAAAAAACCATTCCGCTTTTATTAAGCGGCGCCAAGGATATTGTAGGCCAGGCACAAACCGGCACCGGTAAAACGGCTGCTTTTGGCCTGCCATTGGTTGAAAAGCTGGACGATAATAACAAAAACGTTCAGGCGCTTATTTTATGCCCCACACGCGAACTAGCTATACAGGTGGCTGAAGAAATCAGTTCGTTCCGCGGCGAAAAGAAGTTCTGGACCCTGCCTGTTTATGGTGGCCAAAGCTATACCATACAGGAGCGCGGGTTGAAAAGAGGCTCGCAAATAGTAGTAGGAACCCCCGGCCGCATACGCGATTTACTGGACAAAAGGATTTTGAAGCTGGAGCATGTAAGCTATGTGGTGCTGGACGAGGCCGATGAAATGCTGAACATGGGTTTTGAGGAAGAAGTACGCGAAATATTAAAAAGCGTGCCTGCCCAAAGGCGGATGCTGCTGTTTAGCGCTACCATGCCCCCACAGATTTTGAAGCTGGCCAAAACCTTTATGAAGGATTATGATGTGGTGGAAGTGAAGAAGGAGCAGATAACCACTGACCTGACCGAGCAGATTTATTTTGAGGTGCGCGACAGCGAGCGTTTTGATGCCCTTTGCCGCATTATAGATGTGGAACCCGAATTTTACGGCATTGTATTTTGCCGCACCAAAATTGAAACGGACCAGGTAGCCCATAAACTGAACGACCGTGGCTATGAAGCCGAAGCGATACATGGCGATGTTACCCAAAGCCAGCGCGAACTGATTATTAAAAAATTCAAGTCGAAAAAGAGCAACATACTGGTAGCTACCGATGTGGCTGCACGTGGCATTGATATTAACGACCTTACCCACGTTATTAACTTCAACCTCCCACAGGACCCTGAAGCTTATGTACACCGCATTGGCCGTACAGGCCGTGCAGGCAAACAAGGCACCGCCATAACCTTTATTACCCCGGCTGAATTCCGCGAATTGCTGTTTATACAAAAAATTGCCCGGGCTACTATTAAAAAAGAAAATGTGCCTAGCGTAAAGGATGTAATAGCCAGCAAAAAAGGACGTATTAAAGAGGATATAGCCGAACTGATTGATAGTGGCGGCTATGAAGAATACATTTCTATGGCCCATGAACTGATGGATGAAGGTAGCACGCCTGAGCGTGTTGTTGCGGCTTTGCTGAAATACACCTTTAAAGATGAGTTGAACGAGGAGTCGTACCGTGAAATAAGCGATGTGCGCAGCAACAGTGTTGACAGCAAAGGCACCGCCCGCTTGTTTGTGGCACTTGGCAGGGAACAAAACTATAACCCCGGCAAGCTGGCTAAGTTTTTAGAAGAAGAAGGCGGTATTACCCAGCAGGCTATAAAAGATATTAAGGTGTACGATAAGTTTTCGTTCATCACCGTATCGTTTGTAGAGGCTGAGCAACTACTAACAGTATTCAGCAAAAACAGGGGCGGCAAAAAACCATTGGTTACTAAAGCTAAAGAAAGGGACGGTGGTGGTGGCCATAACCGCGATTTTGGCAACCGCAGCCAGGAGTTTTCAAAACCAAAACCTTCGTTTAAAGAAAAAAAGCAGTTTTCAAATAAACCGGAGTTCAGAGAGCAAAAACCCCGCGAGGAGCAGCCTAAAAAAGAGACTGAACACCAAGGCAGTACGAATGAAGCCAAACCGGCACGCAAGCGCGAAAACAAAATGACCGACTACCTTGATAAAAAAGAAGGGGGAAAGCCATCGAAAAAGAAAGAAGATAACCGCGAGATTGAAAAGTTTTTGAAGAAGTTTGATGACGATTTGACCTGGTAAAGAAAACGGGCAACCTGGTTAAACAAGATGAAGCATTTCATTTCTTCATTTATTTTTACCCTGGCCGTATTTAGTATGCGGGCTCAAAACGCTATGTCGTCTGCAACCCCTGTTCCGTGGTTTCATGCTACCACCATCTACCAAATTTATCCCCGTTCGTTTTACGATAGCAACGGCGATGGTATTGGCGATATACAGGGTATTAT
>DASZPC010000592.1:0-7838 GCA_035550455.1 Chitinophagales bacterium
AAAATGTGGCATTGGGCTTTACGGCTTTGCAGTCCGATACCGATGGTGTGGCCAATGTGGCTATTGGCAGCCGGGCCGGTCGCTACCTCGTAACCGGAAACTCCAATGTAGCCATAGGCGCATATGCCCTTCAAACGTCTACAGGGGTTAGTAATATTATAGCTATTGGCGACTCTGCATTGTATTCAAGCACTACCGGCACGCTCAATACGGCGGTTGGGTCAAAGGTTTTGTTTACTAATTTAACTGGCTCATCAAATACGGCGCTGGGTAACAATGCCCTTTATCTTAATACTTCGGGTTCAAACAATGTGGCCATTGGTGTTACAGCCCTCCATGCAAATGTTAGCCAAAGTTACAATGTAGCTGTGGGCGATTATACCGGAAACCTGCTTTCATCCACAAGCGGTACGCTCATTGGTTGGAATGCCGATGTTTCTTCTTCAGGATACTCAAATGTAACGGCCCTGGGTTACAGCGCCTTAACAACCGCCAGCAACCAGGTACGTATTGGTAATTCATCGGTAACCTCTATTGGCGGCTATGTTGGCTGGAGCAATATTTCTGATGGACGTTTCAAGAAAAACGTGCAAAGCAATGTACCGGGCCTTGAATTTATTACCAAACTGCAACCGGTTACTTATAATCTTGATATTACCGGTATTAATGCAAAGATAGGCATCGGTTCCGATAAAGATGCCGAAACCGCTAAAACATCCGGTTCCCGTATGCTTGATGAACAGGCTGTTGCGGCCAAGCAAAGTATAACTTATACTGGCTTTATTGCACAGCAGGTGGAACTGGCGGCCAAACAGTGCGGGTTCAATTTCAGTGGTGTTGATGCGCCTAAAAACGAAAACGACCTTTATGGTTTACGGTATGCCGAGTTTGTTGTACCTTTAGTAAAAGCCGTACAGGAGCAACAGGAAATGATTGAGGAACTTAAAAAGGAAATAGAAGCATTAAAGAATAAATAGAGCTTTACTAAAACACTTCATATAGCTGAAGTCGCCCCGCTTTGTTGTAAAACAGGCGGGGCTTTTTTTCTTCTTTTTTTTGACGTTCTTTGATTTTATACCCCCTCACTTTCTGAAGCAATACTGTAATAAGTAGTTGTGTTTTTCTGGTAGTGGAGGGGTTATTCGGGCTGATAAGGAAGCAATATGTTAGCCTGAGATATGTTGTTAGAACTTCCGGCTTGCCCCCAATCCATAGCTACCACATTAAACCAACATAAGGCAGGGTCGCCATGTGGCATGGCAATAGCTTTAAAATCAAAATTAAGTATTGTGCCGGTGGTGCCGGGCCTCAAAGGCAGGTTAACCTGTGCGTATGTCTGCGATGAGTTGGAGCCGGAAATATAAGTGCCCGGGCTGGCATTAATATTGCTTATTTCAAAATAGTTTTTATTCAGGTTTACTGTAAGGTTGGCTACCGCAATATTATCGGTAGCAATAACACTTACGTGGTACACCGTACCGGGCGTTAACGCGTGAATGATGGTTGGGTTTGTGGAAGAGGGGGTCAAAACATTCGCATGGATGGTGTATTGGTCCCCAAAGCCACCACCGGCAAATTTTACTGTAACTGTAGGTGGGTCGGTGTCAGGTACTGTGCGGGGTTGATATGATGACCGGCAGGCGGCTATCATCCCCACAGTAAATATAATTACTAATGCAAAGTGATTTTGGTTTTTCATAATGGTTTGCTTTTGTGGTTGTGTTTAAATTGTTACCTTTTGATTAAATACATTATAATTCTTTTTATGTGATAGTTTGATAATTAAAAATAGGTGGCCTCTATCTGTAAATATAGATTTTTTTTATTAGCTTACCCGTTTGAGGTATTTTTTATGCTTTGAGGCACATCTGCATTTTCCCGGTATTTTTTTAATACATTTCCCCATACACCAATTTCGCCTTACCTTAGCCAGCTATGACCAATACTACTACTGAAACCAAACCCGCTGTTAAACCACTGCCTCCGCACCCCGAAAAAGAACACTGGTTCTTCCGCAATGCCTATTATATGATTTTCAACCCGCTTCCTTTTTTCAGGGAGCAAAGCCCTAAGTTTAAGGGCATCTTTCGCATCACATCCCGGTTTCTGAACATCATAGCCGTTACCGACCCCGAATACGTAAAACACATTTTGCAGGAGAGCAACCGTAACTACAAAAAATGGTTTAAAAACGATTTGCTCGAACTGGTGCTGGGCAACGGCCTGCTTACCAGCGAGGGCGATTTTTGGCGCAAACAACGCCGCCTGGCGCAACCGGCTTTTCATAAGGAGCGCCTTGCCCGCATGTTCGATATTATGGTGGCCCACACCCAACATCAAATCGAAAAGCTGGAACAACTGCCACAGGGCCAAACCATTGATATAAGCCGGGAAATGAGTGAGCTAACCCTTACCATTGTAGCCGGCGCCATGTTTAGCACCGAAGTAAAAGGCGCTATTGAAGTGGTAAGTACCGAAATTGAACGGGCCAGCCAAATGGCCACTGCACGGTTTAATAACCCCTTCAGGCTGCCTATAAAATACCCTACGCCTGCTAACCTGCGCGAAAGGCGCTCTGTACAAAGGCTGGATGATGTGCTGAACCCAATTATTGCCAACCGCCGCCAAAGTGTACAACGTTTTGATGACCTGCTGGCTATGCTGATGGAAACAAAAGATGAAGATACCGGCGAGCAAATGAACAACCGCCAGTTGCGCGACGAAACCATGACCATATTCCTGGCAGGCCACGAAACCACTGCCCTGGCTCTTAGCTGGTTGTGGTACTTGCTGGATAAAAACCCTGCACAGGCGCAAAAGCTTTACGAAGAAATTGACCGTGTAACCACGGGGCAGGCGCCTACTGCCGAAATGCTGCACCAAATGCCTTACACCCGTATGGTAATGGACGAGGCCCTGCGCATGTACCCACCTGCCTGGCTTATTATGCGCGAAAGCCTTGACGATGATGAAGTGGGAGGGTACGCCATACCCAAAGGCTATACCATTATGATACCCGTGTACCAAATCCACCACGACCCCGCCCTGTGGCCCGAACCCGATGTATTTAACCCTGAAAGGTTTAGTAAAGAAAACGCCAAAGCCCATCACCGCTTTGCCTATTTCCCTTTTGGTGGTGGCCCCAGGCAATGTATTGGCAATAACTTTGCATTAATGGAAATGCAGGTTATTATAGTAATGATGCTGCAAAAGTTCAGGTTTAAAACCATGCCCGGTTTTATCCCCGAAATGCACCCTATGGTAACCCTCCGCATGAAAAACGGCATGCAAATGCAGGTTCAAAAGCGCAGCGGCCTTAATTAAAACAGGCAATAAAAATTAACCGGCTCGGTGTTATTCCTTCTTCGAAAATATTAACATGAAATTACTATTTGCATTCTGGTCTTTGATTGTTGCTTGCAACACCCACCCATCGCCCAAAAACCTGGCTATAAGTTTAGCCCTGTCTGCTTCGGGGGTCTTTTTGTTAAACATTACATTTTCTGTAGTTCCATCGCTATAGGTAATAAAAGCATTTACCAACCCGGCGTCAACCTCTGCTACCTTATAAGTATCGCCGCAAAACCCGGCTTGCGAAATGGCCAGTAAAGCAAACAAAACAACAGTCCCGATTAAGTTTTTCCTTTTCATAGTGGTTTAATTTAGTTGCCCAAATATAAACACACTTTTATATGAACTGAACCAGTGCCCAATTTACTATTACGGTAAGTACCCTCACCGTAATTATTTACTATTCCTTCTTCGAAAATATCCAGGTATAAACACCAATAGCGTTCTGCTCTTTAATGGTGGTTTGGAGCAACCATCCTTCATTTAAAAATTTAGCAAACAAAGCAGCCTTTTGTGTATCCCCCTGCGACATTTTTCCCAGGGGAACGTTTTCCGATGTGCCATCGCTATAATTAATAATCGCATTTACCAGGCTTACCTGTACTACAGCTACCTTATAAGTATCTCCGCAAAAGCTGACTTGCGTAATGGCCAATAAAACAAATACCGCAAAGGTTCTAATCATGTTTTTCTTTTTCATAATTATTTTTTGTATAAAGTTAATATTTGGTTTAGCATAATGGTTTTACATCCGGTACGCTTATAAACTATTCCTAACGAGGCATCTCAATGAATATGTTAAAAAGCAAAATCTTCTTCATTTTCAGCTAATATTTCGGTATTATATATGTTATGTTAGCAATTACAATTGATGAAATTTGAAAATAGCTTTACTCGCCGTTGTTTTAGTTTTATTTTGCATGAGAGCTTTACCCCAATCTCCCTGGCAACCCATTGATTTATCGCAGTTTTCAGTCAGAGAATGCCCATTTGATAGTTCAGCCAACGCAATGGTGCTTGAAGACAGCGCCATGGTGCGTTTCCAGTCGGAAAGGGGCGGTTTTTATATTGTTTACGATTACTACGTACGTGTTCAGATTCTGCGGAAAGAGGGATTTGGCGCTGCAACTATTGAAATTCCGTTTTATTATTGGGGTGATTATAAATCCATCTCAGACTTTGAGGCACATACCCTCAATGCCAGCCCGGACGGACATATTGAAATTTCTAAAGTAAAAGCGAAGGATATTTTTGATGAAAAAATAAGCGGCGATAAATGGATAGAGAAAACAGTTTTTCCAGATATCAAAGAAGGCTCAGTGATTGAATATCATTACCAGACCCGGTCAGGCAACCTGAATAACCTTCAGGACTGGTATTTTCAGCGGGATTTGCCGGTTTTGCACAGTGTGGTAGTTACGGCTGTTCCCGATTTTTTCACATTTAATGCCTATTTATTAAGTGCCCGAAAACTGGATGCGCACCGGGAGTTCAAGTCAAAAGACTGGATTAGCTATGTAAATTTTTACAATGTATGTAACATTTACGAAATGGATAGTATTCCGGCGCTTAAAACGGAAGATTTTATTACGACCATGGATGATTACCGATGGAAACTTATCTTTTCGATTTACTCCTATAAGTCGCCGATTGATAAAAAAACCATATACTATGGTTCTTCCTGGGAAAACGTGGTGAAGGATTTTTATGAAAATGAGAATTTTTTAGGCCATTTAAAAGCGAAAGGCAATTTCCAATACATGCGCGATGCACGGGAGTTGACAGAGCCATTAAGCGATACCTTGGCAAAAATAAAAGCAATATACGCTTACCTAGTACACAGAATGAGATGGAATGGCTGGTATAATACCAGGTCAGGCTTTGATCTTTATAAAAGTTATAAGGACAGCACCGGTAACTCCTGCGCGGTTAACCTGATACTGATAAGCATGTTAAGGGCTGCGGGCATCAGGGCTGACCCTGTTTTGGTCAGTACCCGCGATAATGGCAAAATTGAAAAGGACTATCCCATGGAGCGGGAATTTAACCATATACTGGCTGTGGCCGAGGTTGACACATCGAAAATTATTTTGGATGCCATTAATCCTAACCGGCCCTGGTATATGCCCGGGGAAAATGACCTGAACCAATGGGGGCTTTGCGCATTGTACCATAAGAGCGATACCGGGGCGGTATATAATTATGAGTGGGTGCCGATAACACCCGCCAAACATTCCTCTGAAACCTTAACGCTGAGCACAGAAGTTGATTCGGTGGGGAATATGCATAGCAGGGTGCGGTTTTCGGCTGGCGATTATTTTGCCTATGATTACCGGACTGGCATAGGGAATAAAATCCCTGCATCGGAACTGGAAAAACTGGTTACCAAAGCAGAGGATGTGGAAGTGACTGAGGTAAAGGACCTGTCGGAAGACGATATTGAAAAGCGGATAAGACTTGAATTAACCGCTGAAAAAATGAACCCTGATACGGCAGGTGATATTATATATCTCAACCCTTTTATGCTGAGATTTTACAGGGATAATCCGTTTAAGATTTCGGAGCGTACTTTCCCGGTTGATTTTCCTTATCCGTTTCAACACACGATTAATATATCAGTTGATGTATCGCCCGGCTATAAAATACAGGAGTTGCCGAAATCAATAAGCCTGATGCTGCCCGATGGTTCAGCCACATTTAATTTTCTGGTGGAGCAAACAGAGGTAAATATCCAGATAAGCAGCACGCTTAGCATTAAAAAAATGGAATTTCAACCGCGCGATTATCCTGATTTAAAGGAATTATTCGCTAAAATGATTGATGCATATAATTCAGTAATTGTTCTTAAAAAACAATAATACCGACCTGTTTATATGAGATTCATCCTTTGGTTATTGATTATGGGTTTAACCGGCGCAGCCGCCGGGCAAGATACAAGTTACCCTGTTAACGCTATACCTGACAGCCTGAAGCAGGGGGCGGGGGCTGTTGTAAGGCTTGCTAATATCACTTATACTATTGATAACCTGCATAAAGTCACCTTTGCCTGTGAGAAGACGGTTTCAATTTTAAATAAGGCATCCAATAACCTTGCTGTTATTACTTTGTATTATGATGATGATATAAATATTAAAAATTTCAGGGCCACGCTGTTTGATGCAGATGGCCGCGAAATAAAAAGCTATGGCGAAAAAGACGGAGAAGATTTACCCGATATTGAGAATGCGTTGACGAATATGGCAAATTCGACCAGGAAACGAAGATGGGATTTGCGCCAGGATAAAGTACCATATACTGTACAGTACTCATATCAATTGGTTTGCCGTAATACGGACCAAATGAATTTCTGGAATTCGTATGAGGGCGGTAATGTAAGCGTGGAAGAGGAAACTTTTAAAGTGGTTTGTAATAAAGGTATTGACATCAATTTTACCGAGGAACTGGTGCATAACACCAGCGCTGTACCAGGAACCTATCTATGGACGGTAAAGAACCAGTGCAGCTTCTCAAAGGGTGATTCAACGCAAATGGTGGAAAAGGGCCTGCCCCTGGTGGGAGTTATGATGAAGAAGTTTTCGTACCACAATATCCCGGCCTCGGCTGATTCGTGGAATGATTTAGGCGCTTTTAATTATTCGCTTATAAAAGGACGTGATGAATTAGGCGAAACCGGGGACCGGGTGCTGGATTCAATTTTTAATTCGGGCATGGGGAAGGTTGATAAAATAAAAGCGTTATATAAATATCTTCAGGCCAATTTCAGGTTTGTTGAAATTACGCATGGCATAGGCGGGTGGCAACCGGCAGAGGCCGAGGTTACTTTTAAAAGAAAATACGGCGATTGCAAAGGCCTGGTAATGCTGATGAAAGCACTTTTAAAAAAGGCAGGCATTGAATCTTATTATAGCATAGTTGAATCGGGTTGGAGGCCAAGAGAACAAAAGGAGGATTTTCCGAACCTTGCCTTTAACCATTCTATTTTGTGTGTACCGGTTAACACCGATACTATCTGGCTGGAATGCACCAATAACTCAATGCCTTTTAATTATCTGGGGTATTTTACCGGCAGCCGCCGGGCGCTTTTGGTATATGATAATGGCGGGAGGCTGATTAATACCCCGGTTTATAATGAAACGGTGAATACCTGTTGTATAAATGCCACTATAAGCGCCAATAATGATGTGAATGAGGTAAAAGCCTCGGTTGCTGAGCGTGGCATATTGCAGGATTGGCTTAACGCCGTAGTTAATATGAAAGACAAGAAAATGATTGAAGCACAGGTATATAGTAATATGTATATTCACAACTCTTTTCTGGATTACTGCAATTTCCGGCCTCTTAACCGCGATAGTGCGGTTATTTCGTTTGATGTTTCGTTCAGCAATGAAAATATAATCAGAAACACCGGGCAAAGAATTTTTATAAAAACCAACATTATGACCCCGCTTTACCAGGATGTGGAAACATCGGGCAACCTTGTTTTGCCC
>DASZPC010000593.1:0-5508 GCA_035550455.1 Chitinophagales bacterium
AACTGAATATCCCACTCAGTAAGATAAAAGTGGGCCAGTCGGTAGTGCTGAACAACATCTTTTTTGAAACTGATAAATTCGATTTGCAGCCCGAATCGGAAGCAGAACTGGGTGTTATCATAAAACTGATGGAGAAAAACCCCACCATGCAAATAGAAATTGGTGGGCATACCGATAATAGTGGTACCGAAGAGGCAAACAAAACGCTGTCTGAGAAACGGGCAAAAAGTGTTTACGATTATTTGGTTTCAAAAGGCATTTCAGCCAATAGGCTTACGTACAAAGGCTATGCGGCTACAAAACCTATTGCCCCTAACGATACCCCCGAAGGCAAGGCCAAAAACCGCCGCACCGAGTTTGTAGTAACCGCTATTTAATTATTGCTATTATCTCCTACCGGGGGCAATTTCCCCCGCTCATTTATCATGCCCTCAATTTTGGCTTTGAGGCAATTGGGGCAAAGGCAATCTCCCCCCGGCGGAAAAGGCATTATCTGCGGCAACTCACTGCACCAGCAATGCCCGCCCGGTTCAGTGGCGCCGCACCCAAAACTTGCGCCGCATTGCTCGCATATTTTTGTTTTTACCATTCCTTTTTTCCTTCTTTTGGTATCAATCCAAAATCAACAGCTATCCAATACGTACTGTGAAAATTTTTATCAACCGTATATAATCCCGTTTTCCCGCCCCGCTCAATCCCGTTGCCCGGCCAAACAGGCAATGCGTGCCCCAGGTTTTTAATCTGGTAATAAACTACGGCGGTGTTTCCGGTTGTATCGCAATAAATATACTTCGTTACATCTGCATTCCCCGCAAAACTGGCCGTTGTATTGCAGGCCTGTTCGCTGGTATGGTGCAAATAAGTCCATTGCCGCACTAACTGTATGGCATTGGCAGGCTTTACCAGTTCATCATCTTCTCCCTGTAATATAATCACTTCAGGGTAGTGCCCCCGGTAGTTTGGGTTCTGTTCTTTTACCACTGCCGCCCACTCCGCGCCGGTTTTGTCCGGTGGGCTAAGCATATTGCTCAGGGCATCGGCCAGCCCCAGGCTGCCCGGGTAAGCGCCTCCGGCCAGCGATGCCCCCGCCTTAAATATCTCCGGGTAATCGGCCAGCAGGGCCACGCTCATCGCTGCCCCTGCTGATACCCCGTATGTAAAAACACGGCTGCTGTCAATAGTATAATGCTGCATTGTATAATCCAACATCTCTTTTATCGAAAGCGCCTCGCCGCTGTTCCGCGAGTTATCTTTTCCCATAAACCAGTTAAAGCAGTTGTAGGGATTGTTCAAAAGTTTCTGCCCCGGGTAAAGCACTATAAACTCCAGGCTGTCGGCCAGTTTATTCCACCCCGATTCCATACTTATCGTTAATACGTTTTGCGAGCAGCCATGTAATACCAGCACAAGCGGTATTTTTTTGTTTTTGTTTAGGTCTTTTGGCACATACAGGTACATGCTCAGTCTGCCCGGGTTGGTCCCAAAATCCTTTACTGGCAATGGTAAATCCTGTGCAGGCAAACCGGCTATTGTAAAAATGAAAATGAGCCACAATAAACAGGCCTTCATAACAATCGTTGCTGTGGTAGCCAATATATACTTAATTTCGGTACACAAACTAGTGTATTATGAAACGGATAACACTGCTTTTTATGGCCATCGCTTTCATGGGTATTTGTTCAACGGCCATGGCACAGGGTACAGCTAAAAAATCGGGTAGTGCTAAAAGCAACACTTCAAAAACAGCGCAAAAGGCCCCCACTAAAAAGCCCACTCCGCCGCCTCCGCCAGTCAAGCCCATAACAGTATCGCTAAAAAACTTGTGCGAAAAGGCCGTGCCTATATTTGCAGGCCCTAAAGAAGGCCTCAAAGACCCCCATTCAAAAATCAAAATCCTGGGCGGCCTTAGCACCAATAAACTTTACATTAAAACTTCCGATGTGGTTTGTATTCTCAACGCACAGGATAAACCCGTATCATGCACCAATGTTAGCGAAAACACTACGGTGGTTGAGTTGAACTCCTCCGGTACAATAATTACGGCTAAATAATCCCGGGCTTCTTAGTTAGTGTATTTCGGGTCTTTCGGCGCCCACTTGTTATGTATCAGGGTAAATATCCTGTTCCAGCGTATTTTGTGTAACAGGTCGCCATTGCTGTTCAGGCTCATCCATATAAACCATGCCTTGCCCACAATGTGGTCCTCGGGCACAAAGCCCCAGTAGCGCGAATCCTGGCTGTTATGGCGGTTATCGCCCATCATCCAGTAATAATCCATTTTAAAGGTGTAAGTGGCGGTTTCTTTCCCATTAATAATGAATTTTCCGTTGGTGCGCTGCACAGTGTTATGTTCATACACCTCAATAATACGGGCATATTGCGGGTAGGTGGAATCATTCAGCGTTACAGTGGCGCCCATTTTCGGTATGGTTATCGGGCCAAAATTGTCAACGTTCCAATGATAATGGGCGGTATCATTCGGAAAAATATTTTCAATCGGTTCCTGCAATATCCCTTTTTGGTAATAAAACGGTGTTATCGAAACAGCTACATTCATGGCCTTTAATTGTTCTATATCCTTAACTGTTGCCAGCGCCACATAATGGTCCGATGGCATACCCGGAAAACGGCTCGATATATTTTGCATATCCAGCGCATCAAAATCCTTATCGGTGGGCACTACCCCGTCTTTAAACCGTATCATGTAAGGGGTATACAGGTTTTCGGGCACATAAGCGGGTGCATCGTTAATGTATAATGTTCCGTTTTTAAGCTCCAGTTTGTCGCCGGGTACACCGGTGCAGCGTTTAATATAGTTTTCGCGTTTATCAACCGGCCTGGCTATAATATGAGTGTTGGGGTCGGTCCAAAGCATTTGCCTGGCTGTGGCATAATCAACCCGGTTGGCAGCGGCTGTATAGCGCACAATATCGTAATACGATGGCCCCTGGTTCTCCAGTACTACTGTATCGCCCGCCGGAAAATTAAACACTACCATATCGTTCCGCTTTACCTTTTCAAAACCCGGCAGCGTCATATAAGGCAGTTTAATCCACTCTACATACGATTTACAGTTAAGCACCGGTATGGTGTGGTGTACAAAAGGCAGCGCTAGTGGCGTATTAGGCACCCGCGCCCCGTAATGAAATTTCGATACAAATAAAAAATCGCCCACCAGCAATGTCTTTTCCATCGAGGGGGTCGGTATCATGTATGCTTCTGCAACAAATATCCTTATCAGGGTGGCGGCAACTACGGCAAAAACAATGGCATCTGCCCATTCGCGTACTGTAGTCCTTTTAATAGGTGGCTGTCCGGGTTTCACACCACCGGCGCCAATAAACTTTTCGTTGGGGGAGAAACCCAGGTAAGGGAAATAAAAGGCGGCAAACATTACCGAAGCAAAGTGTTCCCAAAAACCATAACGCCTGAAAGCTGTACTCATTTCGCTTAACTGGCTGGCTACATAAAACAGGTTTACACCCGGTATAAACAACATCCAGGTCCACCACTTCGGGCGGTTAATTATTTTCTGCCATTCAAACGAGCAAAGGATGGGCACAAAGGCTTTCCAGGGTTCTACCCCCATCTTCTTAAAAATTCCGTACGTGCCTATACGGATGCCTATCATGTAAAAAAGCGTAATGAAAATAAATATCATCTTTTTCCGGTAGTTGAATTAAAAAGCGAATATGCAAATAAGTGGCTAATAAACGTGTTAAGTATTAAAGCGTATATATCTTCCTGTTTTATGCGTAATTTATTTCCATGCCTCACAAGGCCAATAAATCTTTCATTTCAAACACCCCCTTCCTGCCAGCCAGCCAGCGCGCGGCCAGCACAGCCCCTTCGGCAAAACCTTTTCGGCTTTTCGCTTCGTGTTTTATTTCCAGCACGTCAACGTCGCTTTCATACTTCACAATATGGGTGCCGGGTACTTGTGGCTCCCGCTTAGCAACTATTAACAACTTGTCAGCAGCTGCTTGATTGCCAATGCTGCTCAGTTCCCATTTATCTAGGCGGTTTATTTCTTTTAGCATTACTTCTGCTGTTTTTATGGCTGTACCGCTGGGGGCGTCAAGCTTTTCGGTATGGTGGGTTTCTTCCATGCTTGTCCGGTATTGCGGTTGCTTATCCATCAAAAGCGCTAGGCGGCGGTTTATTTCCCAAAAAATATTTACCCCAATGCTAAAGTTGGGCGAGTAAAACAAAGCCCCGTTTTTCCGTGCGCATTCTGCTTTTACTTCCTCCAGTTGGTTCAGCCACGCAGTAGTACCAACCACTACAGGCACCCCGGCCTCAAAACACTCGTAAATATTATGGATAACCGTATGCGGGGTCGAAAACTCAATCGCCACATCGGCTTTTTGCAGGTTGGCTGCGTTTAAATCCCCCAGGTTCTGGTCGTTAATTTTCAGCACTATCTCATCGCTTTTTTGCTGTTCAAGTATTACCTGCTCAATGGTTTTGCCCATTTTCCCATAACCCAGTAAAGCGAATTTCATTAGCTTTTAATTTTGGCGGCTAAATTGAACAAACCCCCGGCTTTTTCAAAGCCTTTAGGCTGGGTTCGGTAATATGGGCAATGCCATGTAGATTAGCGCAAAAATTGGCGCTATGGGATTGATTGCTGTTGAAGGGATGCAGTTTTATTCGCATCATGGTTACCATAAGGAAGAACATGTACTTGGCGGTAAATTTGTGGTTGATGTATATGTATATGTCAGCCTTGCCGAGGCTGCCGATACCGACCAGCTTGCCAAAACCATTAACTACGAAGAAATTTACCAGCTTACCAAAACCGAAATGGAAGGCCGCGCCCGCCTTATCGAGCACGTTTGCAAGCGCATATTAAACGCTATTAAACTCCGCTTTACCAATATCAACCGTATTAAAGTGCGCGTAAGCAAATTCAACCCGCCTTTAAAAGGTAATGTAGAAAGGGTGTATGTGGAGTTGGAGGAGTGAACTCAAATGGATGGGTTGCTGAGCGCTATATCCATCTAAAAATACCGCATTTCCCTCGGGTTGGTAATTTTTCCATGCGTCATATCGGCGTCAAAACTAATCATTACCTCGTGCGTGCCGGTGGTAATCTGGTGTAGCGGCGAAACCGTAAGGTCGTACGCATAGCCAATGCGCAGTTGTTTGGTGGCATTTACGGCCAGCATAAAATTGTACGAATCGTTCAACCGGTAAGCAGCGCCCAGCCATACCCGGTCAATAAACACAAAGTTGGCATTAAAATCAAAGCTAACCGGGGCATAGGCCGGTACATACTGCATTAAAAAAGAGGGGATAAACTTTACTTTTTTACATACATTAAAAACATAACCGGCAGTGGCCATCAGGTTTTGATACTGCCGCGCAATGTTGGTGGCGGTGGCAAATACGGCTGCGCTGCCGTTTAACCGGTTAGCAAAAAACTTGGGTACCGAAACCCCCGCAAAAAAATTAGCACTGTAAACATATACCCCAAACCCTACACTGGGCAGCCAGCGCTTTTGC
>DASZPC010000594.1:0-3442 GCA_035550455.1 Chitinophagales bacterium
GTTAGTTGAATCGTAATAGGTTAATATATACAGGCCGGGGGCATACTGGCTAAGGTCTATAGTAAGCCCGTTGCTGCCCGGCTCCATACGCATCTCGGTTTTTAGCGCCCCGGTTATATCCATAATGCGTATAAAGCCTGCATCGCTGCGCAGCGATGCCTCCACATTCAGGTAATTCACCGCCGGGTTCGGATAGAGTTTCATATCCACGTTTGCGCGGCTGTTAAACTCGTCCATAATCTGCTGTTGCGATTTTGGCGCATTGCTGTCGGTAGCATCGTTTGTGTCCTGCGCATACACTGCGCCCAGGCCCATCATCAGCATACTGATGATGACTATTGTTTTACGCATAGCCAATATAATTTTAGGAAAAGATGCTTATATGACTTATTGAACGCAGAAGGGTTTAAAATATTAAACGCGGCGCAAAATATTTTTCAACGTAGTTAACAAACCGGTATGCTTACTCATAGCGCAGCGCCTCAACAGGGTCAAGCCCGGCGGCTTTAATAGCGGGGTACAAACCGGCCACCACTGCTATTATAAAGGTAAACGCCCACCCACTGAATACCCAAACATAGGGAAATATAAAACCGGTTTTTAAAAACACGCCTACAATATTGCCCAGCAGTATGCCCAGCAATATGCCCAGTATGCCGCCTATTTGGCCTATTACAATGGCCTCCGTTAAAAATTGTATGGCAATTACGCGCCGGGTGGCGCCCAGCGCTTTGCTTACCCCAATTTCGCGGGTGCGCTCGTTTACGCTTACCAGCATAATATTCATTAGCCCTATTCCCGAGCCTATAAGCGTAAGTATGCCAATAACAATAGTGGCAATTTTTATATACGAAAGGTTATCTAAAAACTGGTTGGCCAGCCGCTCGCTTTTCGAAATATCAAAATTGTTCTCATCGCTTACGCGCAGCCGCCTTATGCTGCGCAGCAAACCGGTGGCCTCGTCAATACCCTGGTCAAGCTGGTTGGGGTCGTTCACCATTACGCTCAGTGCATACGAAATATCGTTCGCCGGAAAACTCCACCGCGCATTTTCCAGCGGTATCATCACCTCGTTATCGGTAGCGGTTTGGCTGGTACCGTTGCTGGTTAATATGCCCACTACGGTGTATTTCTTATCGCCTATGCTTATCATCCGCCCTATTACGGTATCGTAAGCCTCAAAAATTTTTCCTATTACATCGTGCCCCACCAGCAGCACATTACTGCCGTTTTCAATTTCGCTTTTCGAGAAATTCCGCCCCTGCTCAATGCTCTGGCCCGATACTTTCAGGTAGTTATCGTCCACGCCCAGCACCTTTACATTCGGGTTGGTTTTTTTCGATTGGTATTTAACCACCGCATTATTATCGGCCACATTTGAAACCGAAACCGTAGCCGGAAAAGTAAATTCTTCCTTAAACTGCATGGCCTGCTGTATGGTTATTACGGGGTTCTCGTCCACATTATGCCTGTGCCGCCCCCCGTGCCCCCGCACCTGCCCCTGGTTACGGATGCCAAACGTGCTGGAGCCCATTTCGCTAAAACTGGAAAGTATTTTTGTTTTAAGCCCCTCCGATGCGGTAAGGATGGTTATAAGCGCCGCTATACCAAAAACTATAATAAACAGCGTAAGCACCGAGCGCAAAATATTGGCCCGTATTACCCGCAATGCCAGTTTTATGTTTTCGGTAAGGTTCATGTGCAATATTAAAAAAGCGCCGTGGTATTATCACACGGCGCTTTTACATTTTATTTGACGGATACCGGGCCGGAAAATTGCTTTAAGCCTTCTTCCATTTAATGGTGCAGCCAATAGCCTTGGTAAAATCGGGGCTTACCTTTTTACCGGCCAGCAAGGCATTTACGGCATTCTCTACATATTTTTCCTTCACGGCGCTTGCATCGTCGCTGTTATCGTCAATAGCGCCAATGTATTTTACCATATAATCGCCTTTCACTTTTTGCAGCACAAACACATGCGGGGTGCGGGTAGCGCCATAAGCTTTGGCAATTTGCTGCGATTCATCCATTAAGTAGGGGAAAGGGTAATTCTTCTCCTTTGCCCTTGCCTGCATATTGGCATAGCTGTCTTCGGGCACCTCGTTAGGGTCGTTAGGGTTTATGGCAATTACGGGGTAGCCTTTGGCGGCAAACTTTTTATCGAGCGCTATTATGCGGCTTTCGTACGCTTTGGCAAATGGGCAATGGTTGCAGGTAAACACCACTATAAAGCCTTTCGCATCTTTATAATTGCCCAGCGAAACCATCTTGCCATCCACATTCTTTAAATTAAAATCGGTGGCCATGTCGCCCACCTTATAGCCCTGTTCAGGCGCAAACGATGCCAGCAATAAAAATGCAGCGGCAACAGCAATTATCCTTTTCATACTTAGTTTATTTTGGTTTGAATAATAGAATCCAGTTCGTTTTGGGTAAACTCCCCTTCGCGGAAATACACCTTTTTCCCATTTCGGTACATTACCGTTGCCGGTATAGCCCCGCTCCATGATACATCCACCGTATCAATCCAGTTATTCGGGTTGCCAGCATTTAACAATAATACATCTTCTTTTATCTGTTTGGCGCTTACAAATTGCTGCACAGCCGCCAGTTCCCTCACTGAATTCATGCTTACAAAAACCACCTTCACTTTTTTACCGCCAAAACCGTCCTGTGCTTTTACAAAATAAGGCATTTCGTTAACACAGGGCTTGCACCAGGTGGCCCAAAAATTTACCACATATAAAGTATCGTTGGTTTTATTCAAAGTGGCATCCTGTAACTGTTTCATATTAACCGGCTTTACACTTGCCGTAACTAATAATGCCGCCAATAAAACCCCGGTAATTTTATACATGCCTTAAATATTCAATAACCCAAGTAAACAAATAAAGTTGAAAAGCGGCCTGCCAACAATTCTTAAAAAATAAACCCCGCCCAGTTGCCTGTTGCGGGGTACCGATAGATTTCCTTCAATCTACGGTCTAATCTTTATCCCACTGCCGGTCCACCACATTTTTAATTGGGGGCACGGTAAGCAGGTAAGCCCAAATGGCTTTTACCTCCAGGTCGGTCATACCGTTATAAGGCAGCATGGGGTCGCGCAGGGTGTGGCCTGCTTTATTTTTTTGGTGGCGCATGGCATTGGCAAAATCGTCTTCTGTCCAGGCGCCTATACCGGTTTCCTTATCGGGTGTAATATTGGCGGTATAACGGGTTTCGCCGCTTAGCGCCACCATTTTATTGCCGCCCCCCAAGTACCCGCCGCTCTTTTCGGGAAACTCCATATTCATGGTCTTAAAATCTTTCGAATGGCAGGGGTAGCAATCATATCTTCCGGTAACCAAATACTTGCCATATTCCACTAAGTTATTGGTATCAGGCGGGTTAACCGCCGCTTTGGGGTAAGCTATTTTTTTAAAAGCCACCAGGCACAAAAACT
>DASZPC010000595.1:0-5146 GCA_035550455.1 Chitinophagales bacterium
CGTGGCAATTTACCAGCTATATGTTTGTTTTCCCGCTGGCAATTATTGCAGGCCTTAAGTTTCTGCCCGGTCCGGTAAAACAGCTAACTTCTTTTGCCCTGTTTGTGGGTGGCGGATTTTTGTTGGTTATATCCCTTTCGGCCACCAAACTATCGCATTACGATGCCCCACTGTTTCCATACCTGGCTATTGTTACAGCTGCATTTTACTTCCTTTTATATACGGTATTAAGTACTTGGCTAAGCAGCAAAACAGGGCCCTTAAAAGGGCAAGCGTTTGCTTTCACCCTCACATTGATTTTATTGGCGCTTCCTTACAACATAATAATTTCAAAAGTATATTTCCCAAAAGGCGATTACTGGGAGGAGGGTTTTAGTGTACAATGCAGATATTTTCAAATGGCGGCACATGGACAGGCACAGGCAGATTCTGTAAAACTTGTTTTTGATTCAAAAGACGACTTTGCCGTAAAAAATGTATTAACCTGCTACAAAGAGGCGCTACATGAAAAAGGCCTTAACTTAAACATAGTAAAACGTGATGAACTGAACCCCGGGGATAAGACCATAGTTTTTGACGGTTGGACAAAACAGTTATTAGAACGGGATTACGAAACCCGCCAACTGGCACATATAGATAAATGCAATGCTGATGTAGTTTACCTGGAGTGTAAAAAATAAGCCTGGTTAAAACGCCACCCCTCCCTCTTTCAGCTTTTCCGATTGCTCGGCAACAGCAAGGGCATCAATCATTTCGCTGATTTCGCCGTTCATAAAAGCATCAAGGTTGTACATGCTCATGTTAATGCGGTGGTCAGTAATTCGGCCCTGCGGATAGTTGTAGGTGCGTATTTTGGCTGAGCGGTCGCCGGTGCTAACCAGTGTTTTACGGCGGGCAGCAATTTCCTCTTCATGTTTGCGTACGGCGCTTTCGTAAATCCTTGTTTTCAGCATCTTCATGGCGGCCTCGCGGTTTTTGTGCTGTGAGCGCTCGGCCTGGCATTCCACCACCGTACCGGTAGGTATGTGCGTTAAACGCACTGCCGATTCAGTACGGTTTACGTGCTGACCACCCGCCCCTGAAGCACGGAACACATCCAGCTTAATATCGGCTTCGTTAATATGCACTTCCACTTCATCGGCTTCGGGCAATACTGCCACTGTTACGGCACTGGTATGCACCCGGCCTTTGGCTTCGGTTTCGGGTATACGCTGTACACGGTGCACGCCGCTTTCAAATTTCAGCTTGCCGTACACATTCTCGCCTTTAATCTCCAGCACTATTTCTTTATACCCGCCGGCTGTGCCATCGCTGGCATTGGCTATGGTAACTGTCCACCCCTGCAATTCGCAATAGCGGGTGTACATGCGGGCAAGGTCGCCGGCAAAAAGGCTGGCTTCATCGCCACCGGTACCGGCGCGTATTTCAAGTAACACATCGCGTTCATCTTCGGGCTCTTTGGGCACCAATAGCGACCTCAACTCTTCCTCAATGTTTTCCTTATCAGTTTCCAACTGCGCCAAATCATTCTTAGCCAGTTCGCGGAACTCCTCATCACTTTCGGTATTCAGTATCTCCTTATTGGTTTCAATATTGCCCAAAACAAGTTTATAGCGTTCATACACCTGCACTACCTTCTCCAGTTCTTTATACTCCTTATTCAACTGGGCAAAGCGTTTCATGTCAGCCATAGTGGCCGGGTCGCTGAGCATTTTGCCCACTTCAATAAACTTGCCTTTTATATTTTCTAATTGTGAAAACACAGTTACTCTGTTTTATTAATCCTTTGCCCGTTTAAAAGTGGGCGCTAAAATAAAAATAAAGTGCAGTGCGGGGTTGGCGGCGCTAATACTTGTAAAAATCAACCTTATCGCTTTTTAAAATGGCCAGCCTGTCTTTTAGTATAGCAGCCATTACCACATCGGTTGAGTCGGGCAGGGTAAGCGATTTTAGGCCAAGCGTAACCATACTGTAAGCATTTAATTTACCCGCCTCAAAGTAGATAACCTGCTGTTGAAACACCTGGAATTTGGTTAGCCCTTTAATAGGAATGGTTTTGATGTAAGCCCCATAAATATCAAATACCATAATGCCAATATTGGGGTCGTTTACATACACTAACTGGTCTTTCTCCAACATAAAATTCGGGTTAGGCACGGCATCCACCATCAGGTTCAGGGGTTGGCTTTCCTGGAAAATGGTACCCGTTTCATCAATTTTTTTCAGTTTCAAATCGGTGTTATCATAAAACCACAAGCGTCCGTCTATTGACGAAGCTACCGCCGTAATACTTTGGTACCCCAGGTTTAAAAAGTTATAGGTGGTAAGCGGCGATAAAAATTTATCGAGGGTTACCACCGTCATCACATCAGGATAAAACACTAAAATCTTCATCGGGTTGGTTACATCTATCATCCCAATCTTACCATATTTCACTTCCTCGTAGGGATAAAGAAACTGCCCGTCGGGCGTGTATTTAAACAATTTAGTATCGCCTATGGTATAGAAATTGCTGAAATTATCTACGGTTACAAAACCCGCTTTTACGGGGTAGGAACCAAGGAATGTAAACGAAGTGGCGAACGACATACAAGCCAGCGCCCAGGCAATAACCGATATAGCTGTTAGTTTATGCCGTAGCGTTTTCATGAATGGGCTTGTTGTAATATTTCAGTTCCAGGTTTTGGCCATCAAAAACAGCATAGCTGTTATAATCGAGCCAGTCGCCGGTGTTAATGTAACGGCTTTTTTCGCCAAGTTGTATATCCAGCGGCAAGTGCCGGTGGCCAAAAATAAAATAATCAATATGCCCGCGTTGCAGCACCCGTTTGCAGTACTGCACCAGCCATTCGTTTTCCTCGCCATGAAATTTTTCCAGTTGCTTTTTATCACCGGTATTGCCATAGCGGCTGATGCGCGAAAAATAGTTGGCAATGGCTACGCCAATATCGGGGTGCAGCCAACGGAAAAAAAACTGGCACACCGGGTTATTAAAAATCTTCTTAATAAACTTATAACCATGGTCGCCGGGGCCCAGGCCATCGCCATGCCCTATAAAGAATTTTTTACCGCCAAATTCGCGCTGTATGGGGGCTTTATGCAATTTAACGCCCAGCTCTTTTTCCAGGTAGCCGAACATCCATAAATCGTGGTTGCCGGTAAAAACATGCACGGGCAAACCGGCATCGGTAAGCTCGGCTATTTTGCCCTGTAAACGCACATAGCCTTTGGGCACTACGGCTTCGTATTCGTGCCAAAAATCAAAAATATCGCCTATAATGAAAACCTCTTTAGCATCGGCTTTTATCTCGTCCAGCCACTTTACAAACAGTTTTTCGCGGGCAAGGCTGCTGGTTTCATTGGGCGTGCCCAGGTGAAGATCAGATGCAAAATAAATTTTACCCGAATTGCTCATCAGGGTAAAAATAGGATTATTGGTTGAATGGCTTTAGGGGCGCAGGCTGGGCGGAATAATTTCATCCACCAAAAACACGTAAACATCTTCGGGGCCTTCGGAGTTGAGGATAAGGCGTTGTTTATCGTAAAAGTGTCCGCTATTGCAGCTGCCCAGTTTAATTACCGAGGGCAGTTCGCCTTTGTGGCGCTTTTGAAACAGCTCAACGGCAGCATTTTCGGTAGCCACTAAATGGGCTATATCGGTAATAATAATATGGGTTTTAGGAAAGCCCGGCAGGCGGCGGCGCGAGGCCTGCTTGGGGTTAAGGATAACTATCCCCTCATCGGCCACCAGCGATTCGCAAAGCGAAATGGCGGCATCTGAATTTTCGATGGTAAAACCTATTGCCCCTTTTTGAAAGTTATTGTTGCAGAAGGCATCCTTAATCTCGTTTTCCCAACAGAAAATATGATCCCAGTGTTGTTCGCCTTTGAGCATACGCAGGTTCTCAACGGCGTCCTGAATGCTTTCGCAGAAAATAAACTTACCGCCTGCCTCAACAAATTTTGTAGCAAAAGCAATGTCAAGGTCTTTTTCTGTAGGAACGGTATAGGCCGGGGCCGATACCTGCACTGTGCGCAGGGTAATTTCGGTTTCGGTAACGCTGCCTTCCCAGTTGCGGGCTAACTGCTCATTAGGCGCACTTGCGGCAACCTCGCTATCGTTCCTCAAATCATTAACGGGGCTTTCGTCTGCGGTAGCTACCAGGGTTTCAGTAGCATCATCGCTATGCTGTGCGGCAGATGATGATGAAAAAACGTTTTTCAGGCGCGAAAAAAATCCGGTTCCGGTGTCCTCTGTACTCATAGCGTCAGGTTTAATTTCGAAATTGCTTTACCTGAAGCTCAAAATTAATATTGCCCTAACGCAAAGGGGTAGTTTATACTTCTTCATTCTCAACAAACCCGGTAGTAGCGTCTGCGTTTGTAGACACGGTAAAACCACCATCCGCATTCGGGTTGTGGCCATCGCCTTCCTCCGGTTTGTCAAAAGGCCTTTTGCCAATCAGCGCCTCCAGGTCGTCTTTAAACAGCACTTCTTTTTCTAAAAGCAGTTGTGCCAAAGCGTCCAGTTCCTTGCGCTTGTTTTTCAGCAGTTCCTGTGCCCGTATGTACTGTCCTTCTATTATTTTGCGCGATTCCTCGTCAATCATGCGCGAGGTTTCTTCGCTGAAAGGTTTACTGAAAGCATTTTGGTTTTGCATATCGTAGAACGATACGTTACCCACCTTATCATTCATACCGAACACCGATACCATTGCGTAAGCAACTTTGGTTACGTGGTCAAGGTCGTTCTGCGCACCGGTTGATATTTTATCGAATATGATTTTTTCTGCTGCACGGCCCCCTAAGGTCATACACATACGGTCCAGCATTTCGTCCTGCCTTTCAATGTATTTCTCTTTAGGCAAATACTGGGCATAGCCCAAAGCAGCTACGCCACGCGGTATAATTGAAACCTTCAAAAGCGGATGGGCATTTTCCAAAAACCAGCCACAAACAGCATGGCCAGCCTCGTGGTAGGCTATAATCCTCTTTTCATCCGGCGAAATAAGTTTGTTCTTCTTTTCCAAACCACCAATGGCACGGTCAATAGCATCGTTAAAATCCTGCATATCAACAGCGGGTTTGTCGTTACGCGCAGCAATCAGGGCAGCCTCGTTACATATATTGGCAATATCGGCGCCTA
>DASZPC010000596.1:0-5239 GCA_035550455.1 Chitinophagales bacterium
AATGTTGAAAGGTTTTGGTCAGATATTTTTGCAAAGCGACTGGAGGGATTACTTACTCAAAAGGACTATGACCTGGTAATAATGGAGGGGGGGTATTTAATGCAGTATGCCCATTTGGTTAAGCAGCATAGCAAAGCAAAAATAGTTTTCAGGCCACATAACCTGGAATATATAATTTGGGAAAGGCTTGCCGAAACCGAGAAGGGTGTTTTGCTGCCGTGGTATTATGGCCTTTTGGCCCGCAGGATGAGGGCTTATGAGGTTTCGATAATGAATGAGGCCAACTTTTTGGCGCCAGTTAGTGCTAATAACCGCGATATGTTTGTAAAACTAGGCTGCACCTTGCCTGCCATGGTTATTCCTATTGGCTATTCGTTTGATGAATTACCCAAAATATCGGATGTAGAAGAAAACGCCATATTGTTTTTGGGAGGTATGGACTGGATACCAAACCGGGAAGGTGTGGAATGGTTTATTGATAGCGTATGGCCGCTTATAAAAGCAGCAAAGCCCGGGGCTAAGTTTTACCTGGCAGGGCGCAATTTCCCTGAAAAAATGTTACAGCTAAACATCGATGGGATTAAAGTGCTGGGCGAAGTTGACGATGCAAAGGCCCTACTCGTTTCAGTGGCTATATGTATAGTGCCTTTAATGGCTGGTAGTGGTATGCGGGTTAAAATAATTGAGGCTATGGCATTGGGGCGGGCCATAGTATCAACTACCGTGGGAGCCGAGGGGGTAGATTATACCGATGGGAAAGATATATTGATTGCCGATGAACCGAAGCATTTTGCCCAAGCCCTGCTTACTGTTTTAAACGATTCAGAAAAGCGCCGCGAACTTGGTATAAATGCCCAGCAATTAGTTAAAGATAAATACGATAATTTACAGCTCTGCCGGGCATTAATTGATTTTTGCCATAGCTGATTTTGTATGATAACAAGCATTGCTTTGATAGTTTTCTGGTTTTCGGTGGGGCTAATGTTCCACTCGTATGTTCTTTATCCGGCGTTGCTCAAACTTTTTTCGGCTGGTAAAAAAGAAAATGCTGTTTGCTATGAAGAAACAGCCCCAGGTTTACCGCCCGTATATGTGGTTTTTGCCGCGTACAACGAAGAAAGGGTGATGCAGGAAAAGCTGGAAAGCATTTATAACACTACTTATCCTGCCGATAAACTTCATGTGGTTATTGGTTCAGATAATTCAACCGACAGAACGAACGAAATTGTAAGCGGTTTTAACTCCGGCGCTGCGGCTAAATTGCTGGTTGAGTTTGAAGGGCGCAATGGCAAGGCCGCCGTGCTGAACCAGCTTGTAAAAATGCTTTTTGAAAAAGGGGTAAACCAACAGGAAGCAGTATTTATATTAACCGATGCCAATGTAATGTTTACCCCCGGCGCCATTTACCAGTTGGTAAAGCATTTTAAAAACCCGGATATAGGATTAGTAGGCGCTAATATTATGAACCAGGGCGCACGTCAGGACGGAATATCTGTACAAGAAACAACTTATATAAAGGGGGAGAACGGGGTCAAATACTTGGAAGGCCTTAACTGGGGCAGCATGATGGGGGCGTTTGGGGCCTGCTATGCTATAAAAGCTGCGTATTGGAGGGAAATACCACCAAACTATTTAATGGAGGATTTTTATATCAGTATGAATGTTTTGGCCAGTGGCAAAAAGGCGATTAGTGAGCCAACCGCAATATGCCGGGAGGATGTATCAAATGAGGTGGCAGAAGAATTTAAGCGCAAAAGCCGCATACAGGCTGGTAATTTTCAAAACCTGCTGGCTTACCGGGGCTTATTGTTCAGGTTCGACGCTGTTGGTTTTTGTTTCTTTTCGCATAAACTTATACGCTGGCTGGGGCCTGTGTTTATTTTTGCTGCTTACCTAACCAATGTTTTTTTACTGGGGCAAGGGCAATTCTACTTGTTTACATTCATACTACAGAACTTATTATTGGTTTCGCCTGTTATTGATGCGTTGTTGAAAGCGTTGGGTGTAAATCTGGTGTTATTGCGGTTTGCCTCGTATTTTTATATGATGAACCTGGCGCTGGTAAATGGATTTATCATATTTATGCGTGGGGTAAAAAGCAGTGCCTGGACGCCTACAAAACGTAATATTTAAAATTTGAGCAAGTTAATGACATGAAAACAAAACTGAATACCATACCCGAAGCCATTGATGATATAAGGAAGGGCAAACTTATTATTGTAGTGGATGATGAGGACCGCGAGAACGAGGGCGATTTTATAACCGCAGCGCGCAATGTTACCCCGCAGGTAATAAACTTTATGGCAACCCATGGCCGTGGGCTTATTTGTATGCCTATGGCCGAGGACCTGTGCGATAAACTGGACCTACCCCTGATGGTGAAAAAGAACTCATCGAACCATGAAACGGCGTTTACGGTATCTGTTGATTTATTAGGAGATGGATGCACAACCGGGATTTCGGCCCATGACCGTTCCAAAACAGTGTTGCGGTTAATAAGCAACGATGCCCAGCCCGAAGATTTTGCACGCCCCGGCCATATATTCCCTTTAAGGGCTAAAACCGGTGGGGTGTTGCGCAGGGCAGGGCATACAGAGGCTACTATTGACCTTTCGCGGATGGCGGGTTTTGAGGAGGCTGGAGTATTGGTAGAGGTAATGAACCCCGATGGTAGTATGGCACGCCTGCCCCAACTTTTAGCCATTGCCAAGAAACATAAGCTTAAAATAATTTCGATTAAAGATTTGATTCAGTACCGGATGAAGCATGACCGGTTGGTAAAGCGGGAGGTAGAAGTGGATATGCCCAGCAAATACGGTCATTTCAGGATAAGGGCTTATTCGCAGGCAGGGACTAACGAGCCACACCTGGCCATTTATAAAGGGAAATGGAAAAAGAACGAACCTGTTTTAGTGCGGGTGCATTCATCCTGCCTGACAGGCGATATACTGGGGTCTATGCGTTGCGATTGCGGCGACCAGCTTTCTGCTGCTTTAAAGATGATAGAAAAGGAAGGCAAAGGTGTGGTACTGTACATGCAGCAGGAGGGGAGGGGTATTGGATTACTCAACAAGCTAAAAGCCTATCAGTTACAGGAGCAGGGCCTTGATACTTATGAGGCTAATCTTAAACTTGGCTTGCCCATGGATGCACGCGATTATGGTGTGGGGGCACAGATACTAAACGATATGGGCATAAGTAAAATGAAACTTATGACCAATAATCCTAAAAAGCGTGTTGGCCTTATTGGTTACGGGCTTGAGATTGTAGATAACGTGCCAATAGAAATTATCCCCAACCAATACAATGAAAAATACCTTAAAACCAAACGCGATAAAGCCGGGCATAATATTTTGAAAAACGGGATATTGGCAAAAGGGCCAAAAAATGGTGCTAAAAAAGCTAGCGATAAAGCAGTAAAACTTTAATTACCTGTTAAAACCTAGACTGTTTCGATGCAGGTAAGGTACAGCAAGCCCGCAAATTGCACCGGCTATGTAACCGGTTATTACATCAGTCCAGTAGTGCTTACCGGCTTTGTAACGCAAAATGCCTGTAACTAACGGGAAAACAGCACTAAGCGACCAAACCATAGGTTTTAGTTTTGATTTTGGGTTGTAGGCTGCATACATCTCGGCAAAGCTATAACTCATACAGGCCACGGTTGATGTGTGGCCAGAGAAGAAGGACTTGAAATTATCTTTCTTATATTTTTTCTCAACTGGTATATCAGGATTATAGAGCAAGGGGCGTTTGCGGCGCACGGTTTCTTTAAACAGGTTGGTTATAGCCAGGTTGAGTGTAAATGTTTCTGCGCTTATAGCGGCCACCGTTCCAAAATCTTTCCTTGAATTTTTACTTATTAACTGAAGTAAAGGCAGACCTGTTGAAGCAAACAATGCAGCATCGCTTATATAAGCACAAGCCTTTGAGTTTTGATAGGTAGCTCCCCGGTCAAATTTGATTACGTCTGTACGGTTAAGTGTATTAAGACTTTCGGGGTTGGGTATAGGTCTTGCAATGCCAATTAGATAAGAGGTCCCCAACAGGGTTAATGAGTTTGCGGCGATAGGTATGTCAAGATTTATGGATAATTTATACGGGCCTGCAGGCGATTGGGCGCCAGCATGAATGCCGATTAGTAAAACCAGCATCAGCCAATTTCCCCTTTTTGAATATTTTTTTAACATTTGGCTCATGTGTGGCAATTTAAGGCACATATCCACATATTAATCGTTAATTAAAGCGCCTAAAAAAGGGGTAAGTTATGTTTTTCTTTACGGCTGGTTGTTTTAATGTGGTAGGAAAGAGTTTTTTGACCTTAATTGGGTAAAATATTAGGGTAAACGAAACATTTACATTTTTTTGTAGTAAAATACAACAGGTAAATTGTATGCGTGATTGAAGGGATGATGCAACACAACTAACCCGAAGTTACATCTTTACGTATAAAGCACTATAAGCGAGTGAGAAGGAAAACTACATTACTATTTGGGCTTTTGTTATTGGTATGGGGGGGACTAATGGCACAAATTCATTGTTCGTTTACCCCTTCTTCGCAGTTTGCATGCGCCCCAGGCCATATTGTTTTTACCGATAACTCTACCGGCCCTGTTACATCTTATTACTGGGATTTTGATAACGGCAGCTTTTCCACCCATCAAAATGATAGCACAGATTTTTTGACCCCAGGTGTATATAATGTGCTGCATGTGGTATCGAATGGTATTGTGTATGACTCTATGTATATGCAGATTCGTATTTACCAGGCGCCAATAGACAGTTTCATATCATATGACAATATAGGTTGCAATACCCCATGCCACACGGTTGATTTTGTTAACCGCACCATTTTGGGAGATACTACAGTTTTTCAATATGTATGGGACTTTGGCGACCATTCAGATGCGGTAACAGGCACCAATGTTAGCCATGCTTATTGTAATACCGGCAGTTTTGACGTTACTCTTATAGTAAGAGATAATCATGGTTGCGAGGTACGCAAAACCATACCCTCTTTTGTGGTAATACACCCGGGCCCTACAGGTAACCTTACAGCTAATCCTACCCAATCGTGTGTAGATCCTACAACGGTAAATTTTACCGGTTCAGGCTCCTCGCCTAATGGCTCTGTTACCTATATGCTGTTTTGTGGGAATGGGGCCACTTCAGCTAGTCCCAATTTCAGTACGTCATATCATGACGGCATTTATAATCCCTATCTTATTGTTACAGATGT
>DASZPC010000597.1:0-7186 GCA_035550455.1 Chitinophagales bacterium
TATCAGGGCAATAACAAACATAAGGCACATAAAGCTAAAGATGGTAAGCACAGATGCAGCAAACGGATTCATGTATTAAAGTTAACAGCTAAAGTTAATTCGCAAAAGCCCAACGGTAACAAGTGGGTGTTAGGTGTCGCCTGCTGGGAACACCCATTTTTTAACAGTGGAAAACAAGAATGTCCTTCTATCCGTAATGCTATAGGCATTATCCATTTTTACAGCGTAAAAAAATCCCCCAAACATAAGATGGTGTATACACGCCTGTTAATTTTTTGTCTGTTTTTTCAGGTTTTAGCCGCACCGGTTAAAGCAGTTAGCTACAATATAAAAACAAGCTCGGTAATAGACCGGCCTTCGGTACAGGTTTTAGGCAGCTATAAAAACAGCTGGTATGTAATTGGTTTTGATAAGCCCGGCACTTTAAATAAGCCGCCCGAATACCGCTTTTTGAAGTACGAAGAGGGTTTTCCCGGGGCGAAAGTATCGGCTATTTACCCATCTTTTGGCGATAAAACCCTTTACTTGGGCGCGGCTATTTTGAATAAACGCATTTCGCTTTTTTATGCCCGTTGCGAAAAATGGGCCGATAAGGATTTTTTGCTGGATCCGCGCGAAGGACGAAGGGAAATACCTATTGTTTACCAGATTGATTACGACCCCGATTCGCTAACACAGATGGGTGACCCCAAAGTAATTTTTGATGAAGCGGATGAGCACTTTGCGGTGTCGGGTATTGATATTGCCACCAGCAGCAACGGGCGTAAAACGGCCATACTTTTAAAGTGCTGGTACCGGGCTGATAAATACAAAGTGATTTTGACCGACAACCAAACCGGCGAAGTATATGCCAGTGTGTTTGATTTTAAAGTGCTGAAAGATTATTTGCAGTTTGATGAACTGGCGGTAAATAACGATGGGCGGGTATTAGTATCGGCACATACCCGCAGCGATGTAATTAATTTTGCGCAGGATTCTAAAAACAAAGGCCAAACCCGGTATTATTTTTTCAGCATTGATAAAGGCGGCGCTGAGTTAAAGTCGCTTACACTTACCTCGCCCGCGGGCAAAGGCCAGTTTTTTAATAACCCGCAAATAGCCATGCTAAACGATGGCGGGATTGTAGTGGCCTATTGCATATACCCTGACGATAAAAGCAGGGTGGTAAAAGCAATTGAAGTAGATAAATACGATGTTGAACTTAATTTAACGGCTAAGAAAGAAATAGCCCCCGATGCGAAATTTTTGGAGCAGGCAGGGCAGGGCGTCAGGAAAGAAAGCGGCTATGCCGATGTTGACATTATACAGGTATTGCCCCTGGAGGCCGGTAACTTTATGATGTTCGCCGAATATGCGCATACCACACTAAATGCCGATAAAAACCAGCCACCCCTGCACGAACGCGGGTACCTGCTTACGTGGAGATTTGGGAATAGCCTGGATGTAAAGGACAGCCGGTTCATAGCCAAAAAGCAGGTAAGTGCAACAGCGGCTTATGCTTTTTCGGCAAGGGCTTACAGGCAGGGGAATGATGTGTACCTGTTTCATAACGACGATTGGGAAAGCGACGACGATAACGAAACTAATTTGTTTTGTACCAGGTTCCCAGCCATGGGCGCCGACCCTGATACCCGGAAAGTAGTGCATACTTCTGAAGGCTTTTATGCGAGTATGGAGAACCTGTTTCCATCGCCCGATGGCAAGGTGCTTTTTACTGAAGAAAAGCTGGTTGATTACGACAATGTTTCGCGCGAGGTGAAGCTGTTGGAAGTTACCGTTAAATAATGCTGTGACGGTTTTTGAGCCAGAAGGATTTAAACTTGCCCTAACAATACATTCTTATTTTCGCGCGGTTTTAATACGGCAACTTTAAATACCACAAACCGCTATGGATAAACTGCTTTTTACGCCCGGCCCGCTAACCACCAGTAAAACTGTAAAAGAAGCTATGCTGCACGACCTCGGCTCGCGCGATGTTGCTTTTATCAATGCTGTAAAGGAAATACGAAGCGATTTATTGGGCCTCGGAAAGGTTAGTAAAGAAGCAGGCTACGAAACGGTTATTATGCAGGGTTCGGGTACTTTTGGGGTGGAGTCGGTAATATCATCGGCGGTACCCAAAACGGGCAGAATGTTGATTTTGATTAATGGCGCTTATGGCGAACGCATTGCTAAAATAGCTTCTGTACATAAAATACCATTTGAAACCATTGTATGCGATGAAGACCAAACACCCGACCTGGAAAAAGCGGAAAAGGCTTTAGCTACCGGTAATTTTACACACCTGGCAATTGTACACTGCGAAACCACCAGTGGCATTTTTAACCCAATAGATAGTTTTGGTAAACTGGCAGCCCAATATAAAGTAACCTACTTTGTGGATTCAATGAGCGCTTTTGGCGCTGTACCGGTTGATATTGCCGCCTGCAATATTGATTTCCTCGTATCTTCTTCCAACAAGTGTATTGAAGGTGTGCCGGGTTTTTCGTTTGTAATAGCAAAAAAAGAAGCACTTGAAAAATGCAATGGGCAGGCCGATACGCTTACACTTGATTTGTATGCACAATGGCTGGGTCTTGAAAAAGATGGCCAGTTCAGGTTTACCCCACCCACCCATGCATTGTTGGCATTTAAGCAGGCCATGAATGAGTTGAAAGAGGAGGGAGGCGTGGAGGCCCGCGGCGCCCGGTACAAAAACAATTTTAATGTTTTAGCTGCCGGTATGGCGCAAATGGGGTTTAAAGAATACCTGCCTGCCAACAGGCAAGGGTATATTATTAACTCCTATCACTATCCTGAAAGTGCAGCATTTGATTTTAAAACCTTTTACAATAAGCTGAACGACCGGGGATATGTAATTTATCCGGGTAAGCTTACAAAGGCAAATTGTTTCCGCGTAGGCAATATCGGAAGGCTGTATGCAAAAGATATGGAGGGGCTTTTAAAAGCAATGGAAGAAGTAAAATCTGAAATGGGTTTTTAACCCGGGGGCAGTACCTGCATCCCTTGTTTTACACAGGTAAGCAATTCCTGTGCTGAGTTGATTTTTTCGGCCCAGTTAAATTTTTCAGAAAGCATTTGGTAGAATGTATCGGGTTGCGTGTATATTTCGCGCCAGCTTTTTAAACTGCTGCTGCCCGCCGATTTTGAAAGTTTCATGCCGTTTTCATCAGTTAGCAATGGGTGATGATAGAAAGTGGTTTTAGGGAATTCTTTCAAACCAGTTAATCCGGCAAGAAATATTTGGGCAGCGGTGCTGGTTAGTAAATCATGGCCACGTACAATAAGGTTAATGCCGTAATCAATGTCATCGCAAAGCGAGGCAATTTGATAGGCGGGTATGCCATCGCGCCGCCTTACTACAAAATGGCGCATTTGCCCGTATAAATCAACTGTTAATGCGCCGTTGTAAAAATCGTTGATGGTAACAATGGTATTATCGGGTGTTAGTGCCCTCCATGCTGTTTCAGGTTCAGTAAAGGCAATATGTTTGTTTATGCAGGCGCCGGGGTATTGTTCAAAGCCCGCTAATTCTTTGCGCGAGCATTGGCAGGCAAAAGTGTGGTTGCCGTTAACAAGCGTGTTCAGCAATTCTTCGTAACGTGCTGCCCTTAGTGTTTGCGTGTACAGGCGTTTTTGTTCATCGGGTGTTTGTGGGCCCTCGTCCCAATCAAGTCCAAGCCATTCCAGGGTTTTAAAAATATCTTCCAGGTATTCGGGCTTTGCCCTCGGGCTGTCTAAATCATCAATGCGAAGGCGAATGGAACCATTTTCTTTGCGGGCCCAAAGCCAGGTAATAATAAAGTTAAGCGCATTACCGCTGTGCAGGTAACCACTGGGGGTTGGGGCAAGGCGCGTACGAAACATATAGTGCTAAAATAATTGCTTACTGTTTAATCAATAAGCCTGAGGCTATAAGGCTATCAGCTACTACACGGGCCATACAGGCATAGCCGGTTGGGTTAAAGTGTTTATCATGTTTGTAGGTGTATACCTGCCAGGGCTGATTGGCAAAGGTTTGATATTCGGCATTGGCAATATCAAAGCAATTAACAGAATCGTTTTTCAGGGCGGTATTGATTTCGGCAAACCGTAAAGAATCGGAGGTGTTGATTGTATTATGATTGCTTATTTGCATAGGCACCGAGTGTAAAACGGTAACAAACCTAGCCCCGTTTTTTTCAACGGTTTGCCGGTAGTTAAGCAACAGGGCAATCATAGATTTTGAAATTTCCCTGCTTTGCAAAACGAATTCTTTTTTTGACACAAACAATCCCAGAAAAGGGTACCTCGCAGCTTTATTCATAATCCCTCTTACTAAATGAGAAACATGGTACAATGGCTCGTACCATGGGCGCGGTTTAAAATGCACAGTGCTGTCGGCATGGAAACGTTCCATACAACCACGTAGCATACAATCAGTAAAATCGGTATTGTTCACAGAAGTAATAACAATATCGGGTTTAAAGTTTTTTAGTTTGTCGCGGTAAAAAACATAATCATAAAACACATCGCTGCCCGATTCGCCTGCATCTATAACCTCAACCTTGTAATTTCTTTTTTTTAGTTCTGTTTCAAGCAGCCTTGGCCAGGTGCTATCGTAAGGGGCGCCCATCCCTTCAACAAACGAATCGCCGGTAATTAATATACGTGTTACCGAATCGCTTTTAGTTTCACTAAGCTCCTTTTCGCGCAGTCCGAAACGATTGATATGGTACGGGTATTGAAAATCAACATCTGCCGGGATGAATTGCTCATCAGGGCGCCAAAAATGGTACCAGGTTGGCAATACTTTACCATAGTCTGTAGTATAGCCAAGCCCCTGGATTTCAGAATACAGCCTGAATTTGCCTGTTAGCCTTAATGCTATTTCGCTTAGCACCAGCACACTAATAATAACAATGGCGGCACTTTTAAAAAACTCCTTCATTATTGTTTTATCATGTTGTGCTGAATAATTATATCGCCAATTCTTTCGGCCACCAGTTTATAACCGGCAGGGGTAAGGTGGCAGTAGTCGGTATAAAATTCAAAATTGCTATCAAGATTTTGAATATCCTGGTTCATATCGGTATAAACAAAGCCATTGCTTTCCACTTTTTTCCTCATTTCATCCGATAGCCAATCATCGAAAAAATACCTGCGCACCAGGGAAGTAACCCCTACCATGGAGTCAACATTAAAATCTGTTTTATTGATATCAATACGGGGGTCGTTATAAACATAAGGTTTAACATGCGGGTCGGCGGTTCCCAGTGCTGTATTCATTTTGTTTTCGGTGGTGCTTAAATGCTTGTTAATGCCCCTTGCCAGCATGGGCTGTAGTACAAATACAAAGCTTACACTATCGTTTTTTAAGGCGCCCATATATTCGCTTAGCACCTGTAAAAAAGCCGTAGATTTTAACTCAAGCCCTGGCTTGGTAGCTTCATACCTGGCTTGGTTGTAAACGCTGGTATCAACAAAATAGTCCCGGTTATGTGTTTTTGAAACATCATTTCTTTTTGCCAAAAGCAGGTTTAGCAGCCTTACGGTATTTAACTTGTTGGTTCGGTTTTCGGTTTCTGTTTTTAAATCCACATACGACTTAAGCCAGGCAATTTCTGTGGCTTCAAACACATAGCCGGTGGCAATATTGCCTACATCGTTATAGCCGTCCATATCAATAACTACATCGGGTTTAAAGTGCGAAACTGTTTCCAGGTAAAAAAGCATGGCTTGGTGCAGTTTCCATTGGTAGCAGGCGGCATTTACCACCTGTATTTTTTTACCGGGGAATTTTAGGGCAAGGTATTTTTTAAGGCAGCCGGCTATGCTGTTGTTGTAGGCATAAATTCCTTGCGGGTATTTTTTTACCTGTTGGTAAAGGTTGTTTTGCCCTGCGCCCAAGGCTGCTGAACCACCAAGCAGGAAAATGCGGATGGTATTGGGGCCTTTTTCCTCGGTAATAGGCTCATCGCAAATAAGGCCATAGTTGTTAGTGGTTACATCCTTATCATCAGGGTTTAGCTTAATGGTGGAAGGGAAGGTATAATCGGGTGTATTTTGGAATACTGTGTAGCCCGATAAAGTGCGGTTAAATTTAAGTTTGCCGCCTGAAGACTTACTTATTTTTTGTAGGATAAGGTATGAAATACCTTCTAATAGCAACCCCAGTAATGTGGTAACAACAATTAGGTATACAATGAAGAGAAAAGCCTTTTTCATGCAATGTATGGGTTAAAAGCACAAATGGCAGTTAGCCTAAGGCAAGATAGCAAACTACGGGAGTTATATTACCTGAGGCGGTCAACGCTTTTTAATAACTCTTCATCGCGCCTGATAAAAAATATGGCCAGTACTTGAAATACCATAGCCAGTATGGCAAACAAGGCCCATTTGCGCAACACTACAAACCCCATAAAAACCCAGGTTTGATACTGGTAATAAACAAAGCCAAGGGCAAATACCGTAAATATGAGTGCAAACCAGCATAAAAGCATTTGAAGGCTACGGTTCTTAAACATAAAAATGGATATAAGTGTTAACCCAAGGGCAGTGCCGGTAAGGATAAGGTTTACATAGTACAGGTACCCCCGTAAAAAAGAAAGCGAGCCGTTATAACGGTAATATACCTCCCAACCCCTGAATTCTTGTACAAAGTGGTTTGATTCGAACCTAAGCAGTGGGAAATAAAGAAATAAACCGAGGGCTATGATGGCCAGCAGAAGAAATACAGTTTGAATGCGCTGAATCATACGTTTGTGTTTTGAAAAACTAAATTTGCAGGCAAACATAAAATATTTTCTAACCCGCCCATTACAACGGGCTTTAAAACGTTGCCGTTTGTCTCTTTTTCACAATTAAAGCGCTAACGGATGATATATATGGATGCTTATATAGTTGATGCCCTTCGCACACCCATTGGCAAGTTAAACGGTTCGCTTAGTACCGTGCGTCCCGATGACCTGGCTGCTATGGCTATTGTCAAGCTGGTAAACCGGAACAGTAAATGGCTTGAGGCAGGGATGCTTGAGGAAGTAATTTTAGGGGCTGCCAACCAAAGCGGCGAAGATAACCGTAATGTGGCGCGAATGGCTGCTTTGTTGGCCGGGCTGCCGGTAGAAGTGGCCGGGGTTACTGTTAACAGGTTGTGCGCCTCAGGCTTGCAGGCTATTGCCGACGCCGCGCGGGCTATAAAGGTAAA
>DASZPC010000598.1:0-3013 GCA_035550455.1 Chitinophagales bacterium
GGTTTATTACACTGATGGTATTGCCATAATGCACGCTGGCTATTGCCGATACAGGCACCTGCCTGAACTGACCAATGCTCATATCCATAAACGAAATGTTTACGTTCAGCAATTGTTCCACCTGCTTGCGGTCTTCAGCACGCAGCCTTAACTGTATTGGCACATCTTCGCTTTTATCGCGGAACTTGGAAACTTCTTTGCCAAACAGGGCTGTACGTAGCTCAGCGCCAACCTGCCCAAGCGAAATGCCTTCGCGTTGCATTTTTTCTTTGTCAAGGTCTATAATAATTTCAGGTTTACTTATCTGCAAATCGCTTCGTAATTCATCAATACCTTTAATGCCCTGCTTGGCTATTTCATTTCGCAGTTTTTGCGACAGGTTCTGCATTACTGCAAAATCATCGCCACTTATTTCAATATTAATAGGCTTACCCACCGGTGGACCGTTACGCTCAGGCTCAACCGAAATTTCAGCGCCGGGAATCCCTTTTCTCTTAAAATCTTTTTGGATGGAATCGAGCCAGACAGAAGTGTTAGGGAATTTACGATCGGCATATTTTTTAAAGGCCACAGTTACCTTACTTTTATTAGGGGTGGCCACCTTGTCGGGGTTTTGCGGGTCGCCGGCGCCAAGGCCCACGTTGCTTATTACTGATGAAACATCGGGGTTGTTTTCACCTATAATATTGTAAACACGTTTTTCAATTACACGTGTAAGCGAATCGGTAACGTTAGCATCGGTACCCATCGGCAACTTGCAATACACATATACGAAGTTAGGAATGCCTTTCGGGAAAAAGTCAACATCGGGTTTTGAGAAGACAAAAACGCCCACACTTAAAAACAGAAAAACTACTGCAATAAATGGGATAAATAGCGGCCACCATCCTTTTATAAAGTTGCTTAACACGCGCCTGTAAATTCGGCCCACGCCCGGCCACAGGTTATTCTGCCAGTACATAATGGCTTTGGATAAGGCAAAGTGGTATAGCAGTATCAATACTATCATGGTTACGCATAAGTTGCCTACACCTATGTATCCTAATGCATAACCTAAAACACCTATTACGGTAAAGAAAATGAAACCACCGATGTAGTCTTTTAGCCGTGAAGTATGGTGTTCTTCATCTTTCTTCATAAATGAAACCGCGAATACGGGGTTCATCACGAAAGCCACAAACAACGATGCCCCCAATGTGATGATAAGCGTAATGGGCAGGTGTTTCATAAACTTGCCCACCACACCCGGCCAAAACAGCAGCGGGAAGAAAGGCGCCAGGGTGGTAAGCGTACCGGCAAGTACCGGTATAAACACTTCGCCTGCCGCAAACTTGGCAGCCTGGTTAATTGGGAAGTCGTATTTATTGTATATACGGTGGGTGTTTTCAATAACCACAATGGCATCGTCCACCACTATACCTAATGCAAGCAGTAGCGAGAATAGTACCATTACGTTCATAGTCATGCCCAGGCCCGGCATAAACAGGAAGGCCACCAATGTTGCCAATGGTACTGAAAGGCCCACAAAGAAGGCATTGGTAAAGCCCATAAAGAACATGAGGATGAACACTACGAAAATGAAGCCAAGGATAACGGTGTTCAGCAGGTCGTGTAATTGTACGCGGGTGTTTTCCGAGGTATCGCCTGTTACTTTTATTTTCAGCCCTTTCGGGAATTTTGTTTCCTGGTACTCGTCCAGTATTTTATAAATCTGGTCGGTGGCATTAATCAGGTTTTCGCCGCTGCGTTTTACCACGTTCAGGGTAACCACCGGTTTATGGTCAAGGTGGGCAAAGTCCTGTTTTTCAGCGTACGAATCCTCAACCGTAGCAATGTCTTTCAGAAATACGGTGGTTCCGGTAAATGAACGCACGATAATATCTTCCAGTTCTTTGGGGTCTTTAAACTGGCCAGTAACGCGCAGATTACGGCGCATTTCATCAACCCGCACCTCGCCGCCGCTTATGTTCAGGTTTTCGCGCTGTATAGCATTTTCAATATCCATAAAGGCAATGCCCGCGGCAGTCATCTTATACATGTCAACATTCACCTGTATTTCCCGGTCTACCCCGCCTACAATATCAACGCGGGTAATTTCCTTCATGCTCTCAATGCGGTCTTTAAGGTCTTTGGCGTATTTCTTAATCCTGTCAAGCGGAAAATCGCCGGCCAGGTTAATATTCATGATGGGCAGTTCGTTTATATCAAACTCCTGCACCTGCGGGTCGTTCTTTAAATCGCTGGGCAAATCTTTTTTGCCTTTTGCCACGGCGTCGGTTACCCTTTGCTTGCATACGGCAGGGTCCTGGTCGGTAGCAAATTCAACGGTAATAAGCGAAACATCTGAAAGAGAGTTGCTGGTAACTTTTTTTACCCCTTTTAGCCCTTTAACCTGTTTTTCGAGCGGTTTGCTTATCAGGGTTTCAATATCTTCAGGGGTGGCGCCGGGGTAAATGGTGGCTATAGAAATAGTTGGCACTACCACATCGGGGTACAATTCTTTTGGCAGGTTGTTATAAACCATTAAACCCGAAAAAATGATGATGATGGTAAATACATAAATACTGGTGGCATTATCAATGCACCAGCTTGTGAATTTCAGTTCCTTGAGCCTTTCAGTATCCATGAGTTTGTTTTGTTCAAGCCGCAGCCCGTTCAATAAGTTTGAAACAGCAGTATTATTGTTTTGCTGTTATTATTAATAGTCAATTTGTTGGCCGTCCACTACTTCGCTATAGCCAAAAGTTATCACTTTATCGCCTTCGTTCAGGCCGCTGTCAATCACCGTTTCGCCGTTATAGTCAAGGCCGGGAGTAACCATTTTTTTCGTTGCTGTTTTAGCACCTTTTACATTTTCGGCGGCAAGTATATAAGTGCCATCAACAGATTTTTGGATAATGTTAGACGGCACCACCAAGGCATCTTTTATGGTTTTGTCGTTTATTTTCAGTTTGGCTATCATGTTAGCAGCATACTCATTGCGGCCATTATCCAGCGGAACCTCTACTGTAAA
>DASZPC010000599.1:0-2389 GCA_035550455.1 Chitinophagales bacterium
TCAAACACGTTCAGTTTGGCATTGTTGGCGTGTAATACTTTTTTTATACCCACCTGGCCTAAAGCGGCAAGGGCATCGGCCGGTGCTTCGCCAAGTACCACAGCTACTGAGTCAACGCCCAGGCTTTCGGCTACTTTCGAGCCATAATAAGCAGCTTCCACCGAAGCCTTCTTTACTTTACCACCTGCTACTTCTACAAAACTTAAAACTGCCATCTTTATATTTTTTAAGTATTTACTAATTCTTGTTTTCGCTTTATTCTCTCGCCTTTATAAAGGATTAGGTTGAGGTTATATCACCTTTGCTTCTTCGTGCAGTAACCTTACTAGTTCGCCTACATTATCTGGCGATACATACTTGCACTGCTTGGCTTTATCAGGCAAAGCATAGCTGGCAATGGTAGTCAGCTTCTCAGCATCAACTGCTGGCACTACAGTAAGTGGCTTGGTACGGGCAGTCATAATACCTTTCATATTCGGTATGCGTGCCTCCGCTAAGTCTTTTTGTGCGCCAACTACTAAAGGTAACTTTACCTCTACGGTTTCAGTACCGCCTTCCACATCGCGTTTCAGGGTGGCTACTCCATTTTCCACTTCCAGCTTTTGCACCAGGCTTACGGCGGGCAGGTCCAGCATTTCGGCAATCATGCCGCCAAGTTCAAACGAGTTATAGTCAATAGTTTCTTTACCGGTAATTATTAGGTCGTAGTTTTCAGTTTTGGCGTGGTTGGCAATCTGGCTGGCTACAAAATAAGCATCGCTCGGGTCGGCATCTACACGCACCGCTTTATCAGCGCCAATAGCCAGTGCTTTACGTATAATTTGTTCCGAATCGGCGCCGCCTACATGTATTACCACTACTTCGCCGCCTTGTTTTTCTTTCAGTTCAATAGCACGCACCAGTGCATACCATTCGTCGGTAGGGTTCATTATAAAAGTAATACCATTGGTATCAAACTTGGTATTATTGTCAATAAACGAAATTTTAGAAGTGGTATCTGGCACTTTTGCAATGGGAACAAGTATCTTCATGCTTATAAGTTTTTAAAATTGCGGTGCGAAAATATGCATATTTGATAATTCTCAAAACAAATTTTGGTATCGAACAACGGTAGGGAAAACAGCGAAAAATGAGCACCGAAAGATTGAACAAATTGTTGATAATGGAGCAGCAAAAACCGGCCGATGCTTTTATAAAATTTGCATTGGCGCAGGAATATGCAAACCTCAACGATTTCAACAATGCATTGCTGTATTACACCAGTCTTGTTGAAAATTTTTCTGCCTATCTGCCGTCTTATTATCACTTGGGTAAATTATACGAACAATTAAATCAGCCCGCCCTCGCTATTGGTATTTATAGCAAAGGGTTGGAATTAGCGAAGAAAACCGGCGATGCCAAAACCGCCGGCGAGATAAACGAAGCATTAATGCTGCTGGAAGATGAATAAGAACAAGCCATTGATTGACAGGTTTATAGATTTTAATAAGCTGCACCGAATTGGCCACCGTAAAAAGGAATGTCTGCTGGCCGTTAGTGGTGGTATCGATTCTGTTGTTTTAACCGACCTCTTTGCTGCTGCCGGTTTCCCTTTTGCCATAGCGCATTGCAATTTTAACCTGCGAGGCGAAGAATCAAATGCCGATTCCCGCTTTGTGCGCAACCTGGCTAACCAGTACAAGGTAAAAGCCTACGTAAAGGTTTTTGATACCACCCGGTATGCCGAAGAACATAAAATCTCCATACAGGTAGCTGCCCGCCGGTTACGCTATGAATGGTTTGCCGAAATCTGCACGCAAAAAGGGTACGGCCTCATTATCACCGCCCATCACCTTAACGATAACATCGAAACCATCCTTTACAACCTGGCCAAAGGTGCCGGTATTAGGGGTTTGCGGGGTATTCCTGTGCGGCAGGGCAATATAGCTCGCCCTTTGTTGTTTGCTTCGCGTTCAGAAATTGAAGCTTACCAACGCGATAAAAACCTTGAATTCCGCGAGGATAGCTCTAATGCCGAAGATAAATACGCCCGTAATAAAATCCGCCACCACGTTATCCCGGTATTGCAGGAGCTAAACCCTTCTTTCGAGAAAACGCTGGCTGAAAAAATTGGTCTCCTCACCGAAATCGAAGGGCTTTACAACCAGCGTATAAGCCGCCTTTCTAAGCAGCTTTTTGTAGAGCGTAAAGGCAATGTTTATATCCCTTTGCTAAAAATCAAAAAAACAAAGAACGTTTCGTCGGTATTATTTGAATACCTGAAAAATTACGGCTTCAACAGCACCCAGGTGGAAGATATGCTGGCTGCTATTGATGAACCTCCCGGTAAGCAATTCCTTTCCGATAAAGCACGTATTATTAAAGACCGCCGCTTTTTTATCCTCACACA
>DASZPC010000600.1:0-7049 GCA_035550455.1 Chitinophagales bacterium
CCGGTTTTGGTTTTGGCTTGGCGCCCGGGTGCTTTTTCTGGTCAGCTAAAAAATCGTTGTATTTTACAGTAGCCATAGCAGTAACGGTTGAATCACAAGCTTTGTCGGCATCGGCCTGTAGGGCGTTCAACTTCTCATCAACCATCGACTGGATCTTTGCATTCTCGTCGTCTTTCTGCTTCTGTACTTCCTGGCCGTTGTTACAGCTGGTAAAGGCAATTGCTGCCAAACCTGTAGTCATTACAAAAAATATTTTTTTCATGTTATTGTCTTTTTGGTTTTTAGTAATTGTTATTTCGAAGCTGTTTCGGCGTTCTTCATTTCCTCAACCTTCTGGTCAACCTTTTGGTCAAGGGTGGCCTGGCAGGCAGCAGTCAGTTCCTGCATTTTGGCATCTTTTTGCGCATTGTAAAGCGAGTCTACTTTTGCGTTAATCTGGTCCTGAGTCATGGGTGTAAATTTTTCACCGCAGCTTGAAACGATAAAGGCCGAAGCGCAAGCCGCAACCATTATCGGGATAATTCCTTTTTTCATATTGCTTGTTTTTTGGTTTATTAATCGCGAAAATAATTCTTATCACAAATTTTACTCTATTTTTTTACGCACCGGCCTGTGGGTTACTCAATTACAATTTTATTAAACCTGCTGGCCCCCTGTGCGGTAATTTTTACCACATAAAACCCTTTGGCCCAACTGGTTCCGTTAATTAATAACCTGCTGCTGAAGGTATGGTTATATATCCTCCGTCCGGTATTGTCAAATATATCAACCATTGTTTCATAGTTGTCCGGGTTTGTACAGGTAAAAAAGCCATTATTGGGGTTAGGGTAAATGCTAATACCCGTTAGGTCATCATTATTGCGTATGCCCGATACGGTATCTCCGTATAAGTGCATGGCCTGTTTAAAACAAGGTATTACACTATCCTGGGTAGGAACACCGGAATAGAAAATCCTGAAATCGCCGGTTACATCCCAATGAAAAGCCGACAGGTGGTATTCATCAATCATCTTCCCCAGGGTGTCAATCCAGTTGCACCGGCTGTTGGCATCGGCCCCAATACCCACCCCAAACTCGCCTAAAAACATGGGCAGTTGTAAACTATCGCGCCATTGTATGGCAAGTGCCCAGGTTTCGGGTAATATCACATCGTAAATCGAGCCGGGGTAGGGCACACCGCTGGTTAACGGTGGGTTTACCCAACTAAGGCCCTGGTGGGTAAAGTTGAAGGGGTCGTAACTATGTAAAGTATAAATCAGGTTGGTATCAGCCAGGTGCCCGTATTGGTAATAGCCAAAGCCACCGCTCCAGTTGGTAGGCGAAACTATTATCGATTGCCCCGGCGCATATTGCCTGATGGTATCAATTACAGGGGGGTACATTAACAGTAGCGAATCGTTGCTTATGTTGTTTGGCTCATTCAGTATTTCAAAAAAATACTGGTTGGGGTCAAGGTAGCTATACCGTTGTGCTAATACTGCCCATAAGTGCTCAAGGCGCGGTAACTGTGTCCGCCATGTTCCATCCGTAATATTCCATTCATGGTGGTTATCAATTATCAGCTTCATGTGTAAATCGGCAGTCCAGCTAATTACACTGTCAATCAACTCAAATACCCGGTTGGCGGTATCAACCCTATAAGGTGCTGTATCGGCCGTTACCAAAGCAAAACAAACAGGCATGCGTACCGAGTTAATTCCCGCTGCTTTCATGTTTATTAAAAACTCCTTGCTATAAGTATTGGGTTCGGGCCAGTTACCATCCCAGTAGGCTTCCAGCCAATTCGAAAGGTTAACGCCCTGCTTAAAATTATCGCAGCGGGTTTGGGCCAGGCTTTGTGCTTTAATACCCTGGCTTATAAAAACGAGCAGTGTGGCAAAAAGTAAAACAGGCTTCATAAAATCTTTTATTGTTTTAAGGCTATGATGCAATTTACCAAACACAGTCACTAAATACAATATAGCTATCACCGTAACTGGATATTTAGCCGACTGTATGGTTATAAGCTATTGTATTATCTCTCCGCGTTTACCAAGTTCAATGGCCTCCATATTTTCAATTTTACCCTGGTTAAGGTTAAAGCGTAATACAGTTTTTACTTTATGAAAACCCTGCACACCGGCAGCACCGGGGTTCATAACCACCATGTTGTTATACTTTGGGTCGCGCATTACTTTTAAAATATGCGAATGGCCGCAAATAAAAATATCTGGTTTTTCTTCTTCAATTTTCCGGCGGGCTTTAGGTTGATAATTGCCGGGGTAGCCACCTATATGGGTTATTAAAATTTTGAGGCCTTCGCGCTGCATTACCAGGTTTTCGGGGTATTCAATCCTAATATCTTTTCCGTCAATGTTGCCGTAAACAGCATAAAAAGGTTTGAATTTTTGTAGCTCTTCACATAACCCAAACGATCCTATATCGCCGGCATGCCAAATTTCATCTACTTCCTTAAATACTTCATAGATTTTAGGATCAAGATAACCGTGTGTATCGCTAAGCAGTCCAATTTTAAGCATAGATTGGTTATACTTTAAAGCTGGGTGTTTTCAAGGTTCTTCTTTCTGATGGTATTAATGGTTTCATTCATCTGCTTTACACCATCGGTAATATAGTTAACAAATTCCATTGCTTCGGCATCCAGGTGTTGGTCGTACTTTTTGCGTAGCAATTGTAAAAATCCGGTAATGTTGCGCAGGGGTGTTTTTAATTCGTGGTACGAGGCAAATGAAAATTCGGTTAGCCTCCGGTTGGCATCTTCCAGCATGTTCACTGAATTTACCAAACGGGCAGTATAGTTTTTAAATGCTTTGTAGGTATAAAATACCATAAACAGATTGAACACTATTAGTACCCCAATAACAGCGAACAATGCATACAGAAACCTCATCTCATGTTTTTTCTCGTACTTATAGTTTATGGATAATTGGTCTCTTATATCCCGGCTGGCTGTAGTAATGGTATCTGTTAAACGTTTGCCATAACCCGTTTTAAAAACTGCCAGGGCCGAATCGGCTTTGCCTGCTTTATAAAGGTTCAGGGTAAGGCTCATTACCCCCAGCTTTTTAGGCAAAAGCGGTTGAATGGCACGTAATGGGGTAGGTTTTAAATTATTTGGTAGTGAATCGTAGAATTCCAGGTTTTTTTTCAATTCTGCCACACTATGGCTATACATAAGCATATACGATGAGTCGCCGGATAGCAGGTACCCCCTCACCGCCGATTCTGCGCTCGAAATATCGCGGGTAGTGGTACGCAGGTATTGGTCAACCAACGCATTTGCATCGGCAAGGTCATTTATTTGTCTGATGTTTTGGTAAATTATAAAGCTGATAACAAACTGTATAAATAATAGCAGTGGTGTTACCAAAAGTAGTAACAGAACCCTCCTTTCGCTCAAAATTTTCATGGCCGCAATGAAATTTGTTTAGCAATTTCCTGAATCGCAGTAACAAGAATACTATATATAAACAAGAAAGCCATTATGGGTTAAAGCAGGGAATGAAAAATGCTTTTTTAACAAAGCGGGTTAAGCATTTTTGCGCTCGTGGGCTTTTATTAACCAGTAGTACCAGGCCACCCCTATTATGTAAAATCCCACGGTTATAAATATAATGTTTGAATACTCAATGGCGGCTTCGCGCAATACCGAAAATATTTTAGCGCTGGCAAACCAGCAACCGCTCCAAATGGCTGCACTAAGTGCCGAAATCATTTCGCGGTTTTTTTCGCCCACATAATTCAGGGTCAGTTCCGATGTCATGGGCCCGGCCATGTTCATCAACGGCTGGCGGATGATGAAGGCTGCTATAGCTACAACTATGGCCCAGTGGTTACCTTTAAACCATTCGGTAGCGCCCAATACAAACAGGGCGATAATAGCCAGCGACTGCACCAATGTTATAGCTATATTATATCCAAACCGGCGCTTTATTTCGGGTATAAAAAAGGCAGTTATTACCACCAAGCCAAAAGCGGCAGAGTTCATTAACGAAAAAGGCCCGGCCTCCATACCATGCACATTTTTAAAAAACAGGTTAATAAAAGGAATAGTAAAGCCTGCGCCGAAAGCAATAATAAAAGTGGGTATAGTAGCCTGCATTATCAGGTTCCAGTCGTAATCGCTGTGCAGGTTGGTCCAGGGTATTTTTGAGCCAATGTTTTCTTCCTCGGGCAGGCGCGTGGCAAAAAACACGCCCATAAAACCTATAGCGGAATAAATAATGAGCAGTACTTCGGTTGAAAAAATATTACTAAGTAGCGGCAACACATAGCTAAGCACCCCGGTAATGATAATGGTAAAATTGCCCGCCGAAAAAAACAGGGCAATAGCCTCGGTTTCGTATTCGCGCGACCCGTTTAATAATACATAAGGTAATACCAGTACCTGTACCAGCGAAAAAGCTACCCCCCATAAAGCCATTAAAGTGCGTATCAGTTCGGTGTTATGCGAATGAATGCCCCATATAAGTAAAAGTGCTACAGCAGGCGATGAAATGGCCCCGGCCAGTATAAACGGCTTCAACTTTTTGCCTTTTACCACTACCGCCAGTGGTATGGCGCAAAGCAACACGGTTAAGTAGCGGTTGCCTACCATAGATGTTATCTGGTAATCTTTAAAACCATGCTCCAGCATTACATAATTGAGTAGCAGTGTAAATGCCGAGTTAATTAACTGCAATGAAAAATCCACCATCATCAGGTAAATGATAATACGGTGTATAGCCGTGTATTTCGAAATTATCTGCTTCACGCTGTTTTCAATTGTTCTTCAATAAATTTCAGAATACTTTCCAGCGCATCTGGTTGAAACCATTTTATGCCATCATCTTTTCTAAACCAGGTCATTTGCCGTTTTGCGTATTGCCGGGTATGTATTTTTATGAGTTCAACTGCCTCGTCATAACTTATCTTATCCTCAATAAAATCAAACAATTCGGTATAACCCACCGTATTCAGGGCGTTTAACTTGCGGTGCAGGTAAAGGTGTTTGGCTTCGTTTAAAAGGCCTTGCTCCATCATCTTGTCAACCCGTGTGTCAATACGGGTATTCAGTGTTTCGCGGGGCAAGCTAAGCCCGATTTTTATTGGCGTAAACGGGCGTTCAGTTTTTTTTCCAATGCGCTGCTCTGAATATTTTTTTCCGGTAGTATAAATTACTTCGAGTGCACGTTTCAGCCGCACCGGGTTCTTCTTGTCAACGGTGGCATAATACTCAGGGTCCAGTCGCTTTACCTCGCTTTGCAGCCAGGTTATATCTTTCTCATTCAAAAAGCGCCGGGCTACCCACTGCTGCCGGTTATTGTCGTTTTCAAATTTATCAAACCCGCTGCACACGGCATTAATAAACAGCCCCGAGCCGCCAACCATCACTGCCACATCATGTTTTTTATAATACTTTTCTAAAAACTCCAGCACCTCATGTTCGTACTTGCCTGCACTATAGTTTTTATCGTGTACAGAGATGTTGTTTACAAAATGGTGCTTTACTGCCTTCAACTCTTCTTTTGTGGGCTTGGCGGTGCCAATGTTCATCTCTTTATAAAATTGCCGCGAATCTGCCGATACTATTTCGGTTTTGTAATGCTTTGCAATTTCAATGGCGGCAGCGGTTTTGCCCACAGCGGTGGGGCCGCAAACAACAATAAGGTATTTTCGGTTTTCGGTTGAAACGCCCATCGTTACTAAGTTGATACCTGCTTTAATCCCAGTTTTTCGCCAAGTTCCAGCATCATCTTATGGGCTTCGTTATAATCGTTCTTTATTTTTCCCTCCAGTATGGCCTCTTTAATCTCTTCTTTGATAATGCCTATTTCGCGCGAGGGGGGTATGCCAAAAGTTTGCATAATCAACTCGCCGGTTACCGGTGGCTGAAAGTTACGTACCTGGTCTTTTTCCTCTACTTCTTTCAGTTTTTCCCGTACCTGTTCAAACCTGGTAAGGTAGCGTTTTACCTTTTCGCGGTTTTTAGAGGTTATATCAGCTTCGCAAAGTGTCATCAGGCTTTCAATATCATCGCCTGCTTCAAATAATAAACGGCGCAGTGCCGAGTCGGTTATTTCTTCTTTTGTAAGCGCAATAGGCCGCAGGTGCAAAAAAACCATCTTCTGCACAAACTTCATCTCCTGCCCCATAGGTAGTTTCATCCGCCTGAAAATACCCGGCACCCATTTGCTGCCCAGCACTTCGTGCCCATGGAAAGTCCAGCCCTCGCCGGGTATAAATTTTTTAGTAGGTGGTTTGGCAATATCGTGCAATACGGCAGCCCACCGCAGCCACAAATCGTTAGTGCCACGGCAAATATTATCAAGCACTTGCAGGGTATGGTAAAAATTATCTTTGTGCCCCTTGCCTTCAATTTCCTGTACACCTTTTAGTTTCTGCATTTCGGGGAAAATAATTTGCAGTAACCCGGTTTCTTCCAATAACCTGAACCCCACAGAGGGCTTTGGCGAAAGGATAATTTTGTTCAACTCATCGGTAATCCTTTCCTGCGAAATAATTTTTATGCGCTCGCAGTTTCGGGCAATGGAAGCCAGTGTTTCTTTTTCAATCACAAAATTCAACTGCGTGGCGAACCTGATGGCGCGCATCATACGCAAGGGGTCGTCGCTAAAAGTAATATCCGGCGCTAGTGGGGTGCGGATAATTTTATTCTCCAAATCCTGGATACCGTTGAATGGGTCAATTACAGCGCCGTAATTTTCTTTATTAAGGCTTACGGCCAGCGCGTTAATAGTAAAATCGCGGCGGTTTTGGTCGTCCTGTAGGGTGCCTTCTTCCACTATGGGTTTACGCGAGTCGCGCTGGTACGATTCTTTGCGGGCGCCTACAAATTCAAGGTCAAGTCCGTGCCAGTTAAAATGTGCGGTGCCAAAATTCTTAAATACCGCCACATGTAATTTGGGGTCAATGTTGCGGGCAGCCGCCTCAGCAAGTGTTATACCGCTGCCCACGCATACGAAATCAATATCGGTACAGGGGCGCTCCAAAAGCTGGTCGCGCACATAGCCGCCAACAGCATAGGTTTCAAAACCCAACTGCTTGGC
>DASZPC010000601.1:0-2503 GCA_035550455.1 Chitinophagales bacterium
TTAAGTTTTAAAAACTTTTTGCAGTTATCTTTTGCTAAAAGCTGTAATTGTAATATGCAGCCGGGCGTTTCATTGTTATAGCTTAACAAAATTTTGATTTTAACAAATCTGTTGAAGTATATTTTTGTTGCCCTTAAAAAAACAAAAAGTTATGGAAGTAATATCAGGTAACACAACGGTTGACATTGCCGCCCTTAATGAGCGCATAAACCGCGAAAGCGCTTTTGTGGATGTGCTGAACATGGAACTGGGTAAAGCAATTGTGGGCCAAAAATACATGGTTGAAAGGCTGCTGCTGGCCATGCTGGCTAATGGCCATATTTTGCTGGAAGGCGTGCCCGGTTTGGCCAAAACCCTGGCTATTAAGTCGCTTGCATCGGCCATACATGCCCAATTTGCACGCATACAATTTACGCCCGACCTGTTGCCTTCGGATTTGATAGGCACCATGATTTTTAACCAGAAAGACAACAATTTTATGGTTAAAAAAGGCCCCATTTTTGCCAACCTGATACTGGCCGACGAAATTAACCGCGCCCCAGCCAAGGTACAGTCGGCACTGCTGGAAGCCATGCAGGAAAAGCAGGTAACCATTGGCGAAAACACCTTTAAACTGGAAGAACCCTTTTTAGTATTGGCCACCCAAAACCCTATTGAGCAGGAAGGCACCTACCCCCTGCCCGAGGCCCAGGTTGACCGCTTTATGCTGAAAGTGGTGGTAACCTACCCTAAAAAAGAAGAAGAGCGCCTGATTATAAGGCAGAACATGGAACCGGCAGGCAAACTAATAAACCCGGTAGTAAAGCAGGATGACATACTTAACGCCCGCAAAACCGTGCGCGAGGTATATATGGATGAAAAAATTGAACGCTATATACTGGATATTGTTTTTGCCACACGTAACCCCACCGAATATAAACTAACCAAAATAAAGGGCTTTATTAATTACGGCGCTTCGCCGCGCGCAAGCATTAACCTGGCGCTTGCTGCCAAAGCCTACGCCTTTATTAAGCGCAGGGGTTATGTAATACCTGAAGACATACGCGCTATTTGCTTTGATGTAATGCGCCACCGCATTGGTTTAACGTACGAAGCCGAGGCCGAAAACATTACCAGCGAAGAAATAATCAGCGAAATTCTGAATGCTGTAGAGGTTCCATAGAAATTATTGAAAGGCAAAGGCATGGGTTCTCCTCGTCCTTCGTCCCTTTCCCTCGTCCCTTAATTTGATTATGGAAAAAGAAGAAAAAAGAAAGAAACTACGCCGCATAGAAATAAAAACCCGGAAACTGAGCAACCAGATTTTCTCGGGCAGCTACCACTCTGCTTTTAAAGGGCGTGGCATGTCTTTCAGCGAGGTACGGGAATATATGTACGGCGACGATGTGCGCGCCATTGACTGGAACGTTACAGCCCGCCACGACAAGCCTTATATTAAAGTTTACGAAGAAGAGCGCGAACTGACCATGATGTTGTTGATTGATGTGAGCCAATCGTCATTTTTCGGCACGCAAAACGAATTCAAGAACCACATTATTGCCGAAATAAGCGGGGTATTGGCATTTTCGGCCATTACCAATAACGATAAAGTGGGTGTCATTTTTTTCAGCGATGTAATTGAAAAATTTATTCCGCCGAAAAAAGGTAAAACACATATCCTGCGCATTATTTCCGAGATATATGATTTTCACCCAAAGCGCACCGGAACTAATATTAATGAAGCGCTTAAGTACTTTAACAGTGTGGTTAAAAAGAAAAGTATAGCCTTTCTGGTTTCCGATTTTCTTAACAGCGGTTTTAAAGATGCGTTAAAAATAGCCGGTAAAAAGCACGATTTGGTGGGCCTGCGTGTTTACGATGAACGCGAAAGCGAACTGCCCGATATGGGGCTTGTAAAAGTACTGGATGCCGAAAGCGGGCAGGAATTGTGGATTGACACCTCGGATAAACGAGTGCGCGACAATTACGCGAAACGTTTTACACAAAACGAGAAACAACTAAAAGAAGAATTTGGTAAAAGTGGCAGCGATTTGGTTTCTATTCGAACAGACCAGTCGTACACTATAGCATTGATGAATATGTTTAAACGCCGCGAAATGCGGAGATAAACAGCACGAAGGCAGAGCCATGGAAAACAGCAAACCATATAAAAACATTACGCGCACGGCAAGTATATATGCCTTGTTGCTAATGCTGTTGCTAAGCGCATTTACAGCCGGTGCACAAACAAGTGTTAGCGCCACCCTTTCATCAGACTCGGACCATATATTGATTGGCGACCACCTGAATGTAAGGCTTACGATAAAATACCCGAAAGACGTAAAAATATTATGGCCCCGCATACAGGATAGTATAGGGAATATGCAATTCCTGTCATCGGGCAAAATTGATACGATTAATCAGGGCGCCGAGCGCATACTCTCGCAAAAAATGGTGGTTTCGGCTTTTGACTCGGGCCAGTACCATGCCGGCCCGGTGGTGGTTTATTTCAGGCGGCCCAACA
>DASZPC010000602.1:0-6179 GCA_035550455.1 Chitinophagales bacterium
GGCTGCTGATAGCGAAATTGCCTACCGCGAATCGCTGAAAAACGAAATTAACCGCTCGCTGGCCACCCTTACCAGCAAGCAGGCCGAAGTTTTAAAACTATATTTTGGTATTGATATGCCCCATGCCATGAGCCTGGAAGACATTGGCCTTAAATTCGACCTTACAAGGGAGCGGGTGCGCCAAATTAAAGACAAAGCCCTTATCAGGCTTAAAACCACTTCGCGCTGCAAACTGCTTAAAGATTACCTTGGTTAACAAGCTATTCTGCGCAAAATATACCGGGGGGCATAGTTGTTAAACAACTGTTGCCTCCTGCTTGTTTATTACTGATATTATTCATTCCCTCATTCGCAATTTCTTTCCATATTCGCACCGCATTTTTTAATCCATAAAAACGCGACCACATGGCAGTAAACTACGAACTTGAACTGAACGAATGGATAGGCAACGAAAAACTGGCCCTTGAACTGCTGAACATAGGCAGTAACCTGCAACTGGAAAAATCGGTTGAACTGGTACTTTTCAGGCGCAAATTGTTTGATAAAAAGATTAGCTCCATCATCCACGACCACAGTTATGTTCACAAGTTTGCCGAACTGCCCATTACCCTCGAAATTACCACCAGCCTGGCACGTGCCGTTTCAAAACTTAACCTGGCCCCTTCGCGGATTGACCTTGGCCGCCTGGCCCACGAATGGCTGAACGAAGGAAGCAATTATGGCAGCTATGATGAGTTTGTAGCCAACAAGTTGAAAGACTTTGTGGGTTTAGAGAAGAAAGTTTTAAAGCCACGCGATGTGGTTTTATATGGCTTTGGCCGTATTGGCCGCCTTGCCGCGCGCATTTTAATTGAACATACCGGCAGCGGCCACCAGTTGCGCTTAAAAGGCATTGTAACCCGCGAACACGCCGGCGATGACCTTGAAAAACGCGCCAGCCTGCTGCGTAAAGATTCGGTGCATGGGCGCTTTGCAGGTGTGGTACTGGCCGATAAAGCCAATAATGCCATTTCTATTAACGGCCATACCGTTAAAATGATAACTGCAAAAACCCCCGCCGAGGTTGACTATACCGCCTACGATATAAACGATGCCATTATTATTGATAACACTGGCGTATGGCGCGATGAAAAAGGCTTGAGCGAGCACTTAAAAAGCAAAGGCTCGGATATGGTGCTGCTTACAGCGCCCGGCAAAGGCGATATACCCAATATTGTTTACGGCGTAAACCATGAAGGCTACAGTGGCGGAAAAGGCAAAATCTATTCGGCTGCATCATGCACCACTAATGCTATTGTGCCGGTTATTAAAGTAATTGAAGATTCGCTGGGTATTGAAAAGGGCCACATTGAAACTGTACACGCCTATACTAACGACCAAAACCTGTTGGATAACTATCACAAAAAATCGCGCCGTGGCCGCGGGGCCCCCATCAACATGGTTATTACCGAAACCGGCGCCGGTAAAGCCGTTACCAAGGTGTTTCCGGGCATGAAGGGCAAACTAACCAGCAATGCTGTGCGCGTGCCGGTGCCTAACGTTTCGCTGGCTATACTGTCGCTGGAGGTGAAAACCAAAACCAGTGTGGAAGAAGTAAACAAACTGCTTTTAAAAGCCGCCCTTTTTGGCGAATTGGTGGAGCAGCTCGATTTTTCAACCAGCGAAGAACTGGTTTCAAGCGATGTGGTGGGCAACAGCCACGCCTGTGAAATTGACAGCAAAGCCACTATAGTATCGGAAGACGGCAAGCGCATTGTGGTATATGCCTGGTACGATAACGAATACGGCTATACCTGCCAGGTTATCCGCCTTGCCAAGCACTTAGCCGGTGTGCGCAGGCTTATTTACTACTAAAGCGCATCTCCTGTCCTCCTATTGCAGCTATCGGTTGTACCCATTCTTGCCGTATTAACTCATCCGTGCAGGCATCTGCCTTGCTGCTAAGTATTCAATACTTTTAAGGGAAATTCTTATTAAAGGAGGGAAGGCCTTCAATTGATTTTCCGGGCCCGATGTTTATACTTTTTCTTTATTTTGATTTCGTGAGTTATCAATTGCGCATAAAAGAAGCGCTTGACCATGCCGATGAAAACATTGCCTGGTTAAGCCGGTTTTCCGATTCCAAGCTCGAAAAACGGCTCGATATTGTGCAGGCGCAAATTGCCATTGCCAGCCAAAACAAACAACCGGAGGCCCTACAACTGCTGCATATTTGGGAGCGCCAGATTATTGAAGCCCGTATTTTAAAATACAGCCAGCAACCGCAACTTGATGAGTTGACGGAAATTGAACAAGGAGTTGCCGAAATGGAAGCGTTTGATGAAATGCTTGAAAAGCGCAATAAAGTAATTGCCCCCAAAGTACAGGAACAAAAAACTGTTACGCCGCCGGTTGAAGAAAAACCGGCTATTGAAATAACCCAAATGAAATTATTTTAATCCCCCTTTCAACCTGCATGGATACCGGCAAAGAAAAAGCAAAAGCAAAAATTGAAGCCTTAGTCAGCCAGTTTAAGGAGCAGTATGCTTCCTACCATGCCAATACCTACGATGAAGCCCGTTTGCGCATTGATTTTATCAATAAGTTTTTTACCGCCCTTGGTTGGGATGTTGCCAACGATAACGAACTGGCCGAAGATTACCGCGAAGTGATTTATGAAGATAAACTGAAAATAGGCGGAAGCACCAAAGCCCCCGACTATGGTTTCCGCTTATCGGGCAGCGAAAAGCGTTTGTTTTTTGTCGAGGCCAAAAAGCCTGCCGTACCCGTTAAAACCGATAAAAGCGCCGCTTACCAGTTGCGCCGCTACGGGCGTAGCGCGCAAACCCCCGTTTCCATACTCACTAATTTTGAAGAGTTCGCCATTTATGATTGCGGCAAAACCCCTGCCGAAAATGACAGCGCTGCCGTTAACCGCATCAAGTACCTTAGGTACGAAGATTACCCTGCCGAATTTGATTTTATATACGACACCTTTAGCCGCGAGGCTGTGGTTAAAGGCCGCTTCGATAAGTTTGTACAAAGCGATACCAACAAACGCGGCTCCGTGCCGCTTGATAAAGAGTTTGTTGAACTGCTCAATACCTGGCGCAAATACCTCGCTGTTAGCATAGCTAAAAATAATGTGCAGCTAAACGAGGAGCAACTTAATTTTGCCGTGCAGCAAACTATTGACCGGCTTATATTTTTGCGCTTTTGCGAAGACCGCGCTGTTGAGCATTACGGCAATTTAAAAAACACCACTGCCAAAGGCGACACCTACCAAAACCTGTTAGCCGTTTTTGCCGATGCCGATGCCAAATACAACAGCGGCCTTTTCGATTTTGAAAAAGATACCATTACCAAAAACCTGAAGGTTGACAACAAGGTTATTAAAAACATAGTGCAGGAATTGTACTACCCCAAATGCGAGTACGAGTTTTCGGTAATGCCTGTAGAGATTTTAGGCAATGCCTACGAGCAGTTTTTAGGCAAGGTTATACGTATTACCCCGGCACATAGCGCCCGTATTGACGACAAACCCGAAGTGCGCAAAGCAGGCGGCGTTTATTACACCCCGCAGTATATTGTTGACTATATAGTGGCGCATACCGTAGGCGAACTGGTAAAAGGCAAAAGCCCGAAAGAAATTGCCCAGATTAAAATTGTAGACCCCGCCTGCGGCAGCGGCTCGTTTTTACTGGGCGCTTTTAAATACCTGCTAAAACATTATACCGATTGGTACATAGCCAACGGCTATATGGATAAAAAGAACGGCGGCGGCAAACTAACCCCCGGTGGCCGTTTGGTAACTGCTGAAAAACGAAAAATACTGCTCACCCATATTTACGGGGTTGATTTAGATAGCAATGCAGTGGAAGTAAGCAAACTTAGCCTGCTGCTTAAAAGTATGGAGGGCGAAACACAGGCCAGTATTAACCAGCAGCTAAGCCTGCACCACGAGCGTATATTGCCTGATTTGGATAACAACATTAAGAATGGAAACAGCCTTATAGATACCGATATTTACGACAGCGAAATGGATTTGGGTTACGAAAAAACAATTAAGCCATTTAGCTGGAAACAGGCTTTCCCTGAAGTGTTTAAACAGGGCGGCTTTGATGTGGTAATTGGCAACCCGCCTTATGTGCGGCAGGAACTACTGGATAGCAAACAGAAAGAATACTTCGCCCAAAAATATAAAGTGTATCATGGCACTGCCGATTTGTATACTTACTTTTTTGAAAGAGGTATTGGGCTTTTAAATGATACGGGGGTATTTGGAATTATTGTAGCCAGTAAATGGATGCGCGCAAACTATGGCGAGCCTTTGCGTAAATGGGTTAAGACTAAAAACATTAAAGAGATAATTGATTTTGGTGGGCTACCGGTTTTTCAGGGAGTAACTACATATCCCTGTATTTTTATAGCTGGAACTGGTAAGTTAGAGAAACAAGTTAATGTAACTAATGTAAAGAATTTACACTTCCTAAATCTCAAAGATTATGTAAATCAAAATGAGATACAACTATGGCAAACTTCGTTAGATGATAATGGTTGGAATCTTGCTTCAGATTCTGAGCAAAAATTGTTATTAAAAATACGTTCGTCAGGCGTGCCTTTATTGCAATACGTTAAGGGTAAAATCTATTACGGTTTAAAAACTGCCCTCAATGAAGCCTTTGTAATAGATGATGAAACAAAAAACAGGCTGATTGCAGAAGACCGCAAAAGTGCTGAAATAATTAAGCCTTTTCTTTCCGGAAAGGATATTAAAAGGTTCATTCCGCCTGGCAGCAATAAGCATTTGATATTATTCAAAAAAGGCTTTACTAATTTAAAATCCAAAGGAGCAAAAAACGCATGGGCTTGGTTACAGGCAAATTATCCTGCCTTAGCAAGGCACTTAAAACCATTTGAAGAAGCAGGGAAAAAGCGGCAGGATAAAGGTGATTACTGGTGGGAATTAAGGGCCTGCGATTATTATGAAGAATTTGAAAAACCCAAAATTATCATACCTACTATAGTAAAGGACGGCTCATATACTTTTGATAAAGATGGTTTTTACTCAAATGATAAAACTTCTATAATCCCAACCAAGGACTTTTATTTATTGGGGCTTTTAAACTCAACTGTAGTTGACTATTTTTTAAAATCTATTGCTTCTACAAAACAAGGCGGATATTTTGAGTATAAGCCCATGTACGTTTCCAAGCTGCCAATCAAGAAAATTGACTTTGCGAATGAGGGTGAAAAAGCAAAGCATGATGAAATTGTAAGTCTCGTTGAATTGCTTTTAAAGCTAAACGAAGAATTGAAGGAAGAAAAACTGCAAAACAACATCGAACAAATAAAGCAGCGTATTGCTTATAGCGACAAAAAAATTGACGAACTGGTGTACCAACTTTACGGCTTAAACAGCGACGAAATAGCCATTATCGAAGCTGCCACCGAAACAAAGTAAAATCCGCAGTACTATGCGTAATTCTCCGGGCCCGTGTATCCCTTCTGTTTCATCCGCTACCGGCGGAAAGGGATGGAAAAGGCCCCCTTCCTAATTTCCGCATCTCTGCTACCTTTGCAGCCCTTAACAGCATAATTTCATTAAAAATAAAGCCCGCCCCTTTAGGGGAGGGTGGGGAGGGGTAATATGTTCGAGAGTTTACAGGAACGGTTAGAAGGTGCGTTTAAAACGCTGAAAGGCCAGCATAAGTTAACGGAATTAAACGTTGCCGAAACGGTAAAAGAAATACGCCGGGCGCTGGTAGATGCCGACGTTAACTACAAAATAGCCAAAGAATTTACCGATAAGGTAAAGGACAAAGCTATGGGCGAAAACGTGCTGAACGCCGTACAGCCCGGGCAGTTAATGACAAAAATTATGTACGACGAGCTTACCTCCCTGATGGGGGGCACAGCCGCCGACTTTAATATTAAAGGTAATCCGGCCGTTATCCTTATTGCCGGTTTGCAGGGTTCGGGTAAAACCACCTTTACCCATAAGCTGGCCTACTGGCTGAAAACCAAAAAATTTAAGCGCCCCCTAATGGTGGCCGCCGATGTGTACCGCCCTGCGGCTATTGACCAGCTAATTGTGCTGGGCGAAAAAATTGACATACCCGTTTACGCCGAAAAAGAAAACAAAAACCCTGTGCAGATTGCCATGAACGGCATTGCACATGCCAAATCGCTGGGGCTTG
>DASZPC010000603.1:0-2772 GCA_035550455.1 Chitinophagales bacterium
AAGGGTGTATTTGCCTTTGTAGCTATCAACCGCATATTTACCGCCCACCAGGGTTACGTTGTTCCAAACTTTTACAGCGCCATTTTCAATTTCTTTAACCGAGGAGGAGAGGAGCTTGCCATCTTTATAAGTAACATCGTAACGAGTGTAGTTTTCGCGGTCTATCCACAATACCTTAGCCCTCGATTTAGATTCGAGCACATAGTGTTCAGTGCCATCGGGGTTTATATTGCGGGTAATGGTCATTGTGCCAATTTTATCGCCAAACATGGTAATATCAAAATGGATTGCCTGGGCGAAAGAAAAAGCTGTTGAAAGGAGGAGGACTAAAGCGGAGTAAATTGTTTTTTTGAGCATAGGGCCACTGGTTTCAGGTTTTCGACCCTGCAAAACTAATAAGGTTTAGGCCATGACGGGTGGTCGGTGAACTTAATTATTGTATCCGGAGCGTAATATTCGGCCCACATGGCATCGCGGGGCACATCAATAACCAGTTCGGCGCTTGGTTCAACCCGGTCGCTATCGCTGTAAAAAGTAGTAATAATAATTGCGGAGTCCTGCACCACCACCGGACGGCCATATTTTGCGTGGCCCATAAAAACCATAAAGCTATCCTTCATCATATTGGCCAAGCGGCGCTCTACCACATGGTTGGTAAGAAAACCCACATCGGCTGGCAGGCGGCCTTCGTAGCCAAGCAGAAAGGCAAATTCGCCTTTGGGAGGGGCGGATTCAGTGTTAGTAACTGCCTGTTGCGGTGCGTGGCTGTTGCACGATGCCAACAACGCCGCCAAAAATACCATTAATATGACCTGTAACCGGTGCATGATTACCAACCTAACAGGTAGGCGAAAATAAGCGGGGCTACAATAGTAGCATCGCTTTCAACAATAAATTTAGGGGTGTTTACATCCAGTTTGCCCCAGGTTATTTTTTCATTAGGCACCGCACCGGAGTATGAACCATAAGAAGTGGTAGAATCGCTGATTTGACAGAAGTAGCCCCAAAAGGGCACATCATGCCATTCCAAATCCTGGTACATCATGGGCACTACGCAAATAGGGAAATCGCCGGCAATACCGCCACCAATCTGGAAAAAGCCAACGCCCTTGCCTTCGCTGTTTTTGCGGTACCAATCGGCCAGCCAAATCATGTATTCAATACCGCCTTTAACGGTGGTGGGTTTTATTTCGCCTTTAATGCCGTAGCTGGCAAAAATGTTGCCCATGGTGGAGTCTTCCCAGCCGGGTACTACTATAGGCAGGTTTTTTTGAGCGGCAGCCAGCATCCACGAATCTTTCGGGTCAATTTCGTAATACTGTTCCAGTTCGCCGCTAAGCAACAATTTGTACATAAACTCGTGCGGGAAGTAGCGCTCGCCTTTTTCATCGGCTTCTTTCCAAAGTTTATGGATATGTTTTTGCAGGCGGCGGAAAGCTTCCTCCTCGGGTATGCAGGTATCGGTAACACGGTTATAGTGGTTTTCCAGCAGGTTCCATTCGTCCTGTGGCGAAAGGTCGCGGTAGTTGGGCACGCGCTTGTAGTGCGAGTGGGCCACGAGGTTCATCAGGTCTTCTTCAAGGTTGGCGCCGGTGCAGGATATAATCTGCACTTTATCCTGCCTTATCATTTCGGCCAGCGAAATGCCCAGTTCGGCGGTACTCATGGCGCCTGCCAGGGTAATCATCATTTTACCGCCTTCGGCCATGTGGGTTTCGTAGCCTTTGGCGGCATCGACCAAAGCGGCGGCGTTAAAGTGACGGTAATGGTGCTGAATGAAATTGCTGATAGGGCCTTTTGACATGATGCAGAATTTTGGTTTCGGGAAATGTGGCGCGAAAATCAGAAAATTCGGGGGAATACAAAACTGCTGCAACCCAAGTGGGCTTACTTTTGTAATATTGCAGGTAATACATATTTTGGCATTAAATAATAGCGATGAAAATTATTATACCCGCCCTTCTTAGCCTGTTTGTCTCCACTTGTATTTTTGGGCAAAAAATTAAAACCATAACTTACCAGACATGGACTAATAATGCCTGGCAAAATAGTACACTTACTGCCAATAGCTATGATGGCAACGGTTACCTGGTTTCAGTTGATGAACAGGCCTGGAACACGGGTAGTAATGCATGGGACAACAGTGGACAGGTTAGTTATACCAATAATGCCAATGGCTCCATTAATTATTATGTTTCGCAAATATGGAATGGCAGTGCCTGGGGGAATAATCAAAATGTGGTGTATACCTATAACGGGTTGGGCAAAACGGCCACTATAACTTATCAATCATGGGTCAACAATGCCTGGCAAAATGGCTTACTTTCCACCTCCAGTTATGATGGTAACGGTTACCTGGTTACAGTTGATTATCAAAGCTGGAGCGTGGTTAATAATGCATGGATCAATGGCAGCCATTTGACTTATACCAATAACGTGGATGGCAGTGTTAATTATTATGTTTCGCAAGCATGGAGCAGTAACAGCTGGGTAAATACACAAAAAGTGATATATACCTATAACGGGTCAGGCAAAACAGCCACTATGACCACTCAAGAGTGGGTTAACAATGCCTGGCAAAATGCTTTGCTTTCAACTTATAGCTATGATGGCAACGGTTATCTGGTTTCAGTTAATGAACAGGACTGGAGCACCGTTAATAGCGCATGGGAAACCGGCAGCCAAATTATTTACACCAATAACCCCAATGGCAGTATTGATAATTATGTTTCGCAATCATGGACAAACAATGTTTGGGTGAACAATCAAAAG
>DASZPC010000604.1:0-2671 GCA_035550455.1 Chitinophagales bacterium
GGTTACAATAGTGCTTATGTTGGTAACATTTGCAGCTATGGCACAAGGCCCTTCGCCGCCTCCGGGTGGGCCTTCAACCAGCGGCCCTATTGATGGGGGTGCATTGTTCCTGATTGCAGGTGCAGCTTTGTATGGCTACCGTAACCTGAAAAGCAATAACAAAACAGAAGCATAGAAAATATATTTCTTTAAAAACCAATGGGCAGGATGTGCAGTTAAACTGAAATCCTGCCCATTTTTATTTTTATAGCGTGTACATTTACCTGTAGGCGTTTACCTTTGCGAACAAAACAAGGACTAAAGCATTTTAAACTGAGTTTGAAATTATGGATATAGAAGCTACCACCCAAAAACTGCAATGGCTGCCCCGGCCTGTTACTAAGTTTCTTGAAAAGAGGATGAAAAAAATCCCTTCGGTAAAGAAGATGATTGATGCCGAGAACCAGAAAATGATGGGCACGCTGGAACATTCGTTAAAGCCTTATAACGGCAAATTTGAAACACACCCTGTATTGCCTGCACAAGGCCTTGATAAAGACAAAATACTGGCCGAGATACAGAAGATGCACGATATAGAAAGCGGCAGGTGGGAAGAAGGCTACGTTAGCGGCGGCATTTACCATGGTGCACAGGAGCATATTGATTTTTTGAACAGGGTTTATGCGCTGCAATCGCAGAGTAATCCCTTGCACTCTGATTTGTTCCCTTCGGCTACCAAGTTCGAGGCTGAAATAGTTTCCATGGTGGCTAATATGCATGGAAAAGGCAAGGCCCCCGGCGCCGAAAATGTATGCGGTACCGTAACAAGCGGTGGCACCGAAAGTATTTTGGTAGCTATGAAAACCTACCGCGACAGGGCGCTGGAAGAAAAAGGCATTACCGAGCCTGAAATGATAATGCCCGTAACGGCCCATGCTGCTTTCGATAAGGCTTCGCAGTACTTTAATATCAAGCAGGTAAAAATTCCGGTAACCGGCGATTATACGGCTGATATAGATGCGGTAAAGCGCGCGGTAAATAACAATACCATAGTTATTATTGGTTCAGCCCCCAGTTTTCCGCACGGGGTTTTCGACCCAATAGCTGAGCTATCGGAAATAGCGCGTAAAAACAAAATAGGTTTTCATACCGATTGCTGCCTGGGCGGCTTTGTAGTGCCCTTTGCCGAAAAGCTTGGCTATAAAGTGCCGGTGGTTGATTTCAGGCTGCCCGGTGTAACTTCTATGAGCGTTGATACGCACAAATACGGTTATGCCGCCAAAGGTACCTCGGTAGTATTGTACCGCGATGAAGCGCTGAGGAGTTTTCAGTTTTATACTTTAACCGAGTGGCCCGGCGGCTTGTATTTTTCGCCTACACTTGCAGGCAGCCGGCCGGGCGCGCTGAGTGCCGCCTGCTGGGCAGCTTTGCTGGCTATGGGCGAAGAGGGTTACCTGAAAGCCACGAAAGCAATTTTTGAAACAGCTGATAAAATACGCGAAGGCGTAAAAGCCATTCCCGAAATAAAAATACTGGGGCGCCCTTTTTGGATTTTTGCTTTTGCCAGCGATAGCCTGAATATTTATGAGGTGCTGGACCAAATGAGCAAGCGCGACTGGAACCTGAACGGCCTGCATAAACCGGCCTGTTTTCATATTGCGCTAACGTTGCGCCATACACAACCGGGTGTGGCCGAAAGGTTTGTGCAGGACTTAAAAGATTCGGTAGCTTATGTAAAGGCAAACCCCGGCAACCGCGATGGCATGGCCCCTGTTTATGGCATGGCGGCTTCGCTGCCTTTCAGGGGTATGGTAAGCGATATATTGAAGAAATACCTGGATGTGATTTATAAAGTATAACACCCCCGGTAAATTTTACACGGTAGTTTTATATTCGCATGAAGCAGTTACCGTGAAAAAGAAGGACGCTACTAATAAAAAGAACCCACCGGTTACCGGTAAGCCACAACCGAAAGCGGTTAAAAATTTTGCCCCCAACCCAAAACTGGCACTGGTGGCGGCTTTTGCCTGTGTGCTGCTTTATGCCAACACCTTCCACAACGGTTATGTGTTGGACGATAAGGGCATTATTCAGGATAACCAATATGTGCAGCAGGGGCTGAAAGGTATAGGTGGTATTTTTGGTTCCGATGTATGGCATTTTCAAAACATTAATTTGGGGTACTACCGGCCACTTTCGCTGGTAACCTTTGCTGTGGAGCATCAGTTTTTTGGCAATAACCCATACATAAGCCATATTATTAATGTGCTGTTATTTGCCTTAACCGGCTTTTTGGTGTGCCTGTTGTTAATGCACATATTCCGCCAATATTCGCCGTTTTTTTCGCTGGCTATTGCGTTGCTGTTTGTGGCACACCCTATACACACCGAGGTGGTGGCCAATATTAAAAGCCGCGATGAAATCCTTTCTTTTCTTAACCTTATTGCAGCGCTTTACTTTTTGCTAAAAGCGTATAGCCATAAGGTTGATTACAAAATGTTAGCCTTTAGTGCGCTTTTTTTCTACCTCGCCCTGCTTTCAAAAGAAACAGCCTTTGCCGGGATTTTTATAGCGCCACTGGTAATATACTTTGCCACTTCTAAAAACTTTATCAATAGCCTTTTTGTGCTATCGGTTTTTGCAGTGGTATTTGGTGTTTTTCAGCTTCAAAAATATTTGGCACTGGGCACAC
>DASZPC010000605.1:0-3770 GCA_035550455.1 Chitinophagales bacterium
CGCCATCGAAGTTTGCATTTTCGGCGGAGGTGGGTTTAAGTGGCGAGGTGCGCGCCGTAAGCCGTATTGAGCAGCGCATTTCGGAGGCCGATAAACTGGGCTTTGAAAAAATATTCATCTCTAAATTCAACCAGAAGATAAGTACGGCCAAATTCAATATTGAAATTGTAACCATCAGCCGCGTGCAGCAACTGATGGAGGAGTTGTTTGGCTGATACCTGCCCATTCAAACCAGTTGTGCATTATCTGCAACCCATCGGGTGTTAACACTGATTCAGGATGAAACTGAATGCCAGCTATTTTTAGCTGCGGATGTGCAACCGCCATTACCTCAGTTTCTGTTTTGGCAATTACCTGTAGCGGTGTTTTTTCAATATTATTTATGATTAAGGAGTGGTACCGCATAGCTTCAAAATCTTGCGGAACATTTTTAAAAAGGGCGTGGCCGGTATGTTTTACAAGGGATGTTTTTCCGTGCATAGGTTTTTGGGCGCGCACTACTTTAGCCCCGAAAAACTGCCCTATAGCCTGGTGGCCGAGACAGATACCCAAAATTGGTTTTACCTGGTTGAACCTTTCAATAAAAGGCATGGTAATACCTGCTTCATCGGGCGTTTTGGGCCCCGGCGAAATAACGGCGCATGAAAAATTAAGCGTGGCTATTTCGTCAATACTCAGTTCGTTATTGCGAACAACTTTGCAGGTTAAACCCAGTTGCAGGATGTAGTCGTACAGGTTATAGGTAAATGAATCGTAATTATCGAGCAACAAAACCATGCCTGCAAAGAAGCAAATAAAGCTTACATCTTTAAAAACCTGGCGCGGCCTGTTGAGGTGCTGTTGTGCATTTCAACTATGTAGGCGCCTGCCGGTAAGGTGCTAACATCAATAGTATTGGCATATTCAGCCTGCAACACCTGCCTGCCGTTCAGGTCGGTAATGGTAATAACTGAGGGCTTAAAATTGCCCGTATTAATAAGCAGGCTACCGGCAACCGGGTTGGGGTAAAGCGAAACCTTTTGTTCGGTTAGGGTATTTATACCAGTGGTGTTTTGAAGTTCCAGCAGGGTGCTCATAGGGCTTGCGCCATTCGCATTGGCATCGCAATCCTGCACTACGGCAAACAGGTTGGTGGTTATATCGTAGCTATAAATTACACCGGTGCCGTTGCTGCCGCCATCGGTGGTAATGCCATATAAATTGCCATCGGTGGCCTGCGTAAGGGCGCCGTAAGGGTCGGCGCCATCGGTTCCATCAAAATCATGCAGTTTTACAAAAGCCGCATTGCTGGCGTTAAAGCTAAACATAGTGCCGTTGTTATCAGGCCCGCCATAAGATGTAACTCCGTATAATAAACCATTGCTGGCCTGTGTAAGTGTGCCGGTTGGGTAAGCACCGTTTGAGCCGTTAAAATCCATGAGCTTGGTGAAGGTTACATTTTGCATATCGAGGCTAAAAATAACGCCCATGTTGTAGTTGCCGCCCCAGGTGGTCATACCAAACCATTTGCTGCCTGCCTGTGTTAAGTGGCAACTGGTGGGCAGTGCCCCATCGGCTGAACTGAATGTGTGCAGCAGGTTAAAAATGCGGCCTGCCGGGTTAAAGCTGTATATAACGCCCAGGTTTTGCGCGCCGCCCTGCCGGGCCATGCCATAAATTAAACCATTGCTACCCTGTATAAGGCCTTGCGGGTTTTCGCCATTTACGGTACCGTTAAAATCAATAAGCTTAGTAAAAGTGTTGCTATGGGTATCGTACGTATAAAGCGTTCCGCAGCCTTCGGTGGCAGTGGTACTGGTATGCGAGCCACCTGCCTGGGTAGTGCCATATATTTTGCCATCGGCGCTCATTATCAGGTCGCGCGGTACAGCGCCGTCACTGGCATTGAAATCATGCAACACAGTAATGCTATTGTTGCTGTTATTTGTATTAAGGCTGAAAAGCACCCCGTGGTTATAAGCGCCACCAGCAGTAGTGGTGCCGTATAAAATATTGCCCTGGCCCTGCACCATATTGCCCGAAGGGTTGGCTCCATTTACACCATTAAAGGCATAGGCCACGGTACCACCATTGCCATCGGAGTTAACTACGTATATAACCCCAAGGCCTGCCGAGCCACCGGTAAGCATAGAGGTCCATAGCTGCGAGGTTTGAACGCCCGCAAAACTGCATGCAGGTGCAAAGAGGTAAGCCGCTGCTACAAAGGATAAACGTAAAATTGTTTTCATAACACATCATTTAGAATGTGGTTAAACCGGCTTAACGAGGCCAGGAACAGGATCGCTTTGTATAAAGTTATTATTTAAAGGGGAATAATTGCAAACATTCGGCCTTTAAATTTTTGAGCGGAAAAAGCGTAAAAGAAGGTTAGCGGGCTATTACCATGGTGGCGGTTTGGCTGCTGCCATTGTAGTTTAAGCGGCATATATAAACCCCTGCCGGTAGCTGGCCGGTAAGTATTTTAACCTGTTGCTGGCCGGCGGCTAACTGGCCATTAAATACAGTGTTTATTTCCTGGCCCTGCATGTTGTAAACACTGAGGGTTACAATGCCCGTTGAGGGGAGGGTAAAGTTAACCAACGCCAGCGCGCGGGCAGGGTTAGGGCTTACCGATAAAGCCAGGCTTGCGGCATTTTGCACAGTGCTGTTAATGGCTGTAGTTGTACAATTAACCCCGGCCTTGTAAAGCTTTACAAAAACATCGGGGGTTACCACGCGTACGTTTGTATCAAGCAGGTTTACACAACTGATAACACTATCAATGTTTTTGCTCCAAACATTTACGGCTATCAGGCTATAGCCATCGGACGAGTAAGGGTTGGGGGGCATTTTATTTAACGTGTCGGCCAGCGATTGTACATCGTAAACCCCGCCTGCAAAAGCAAACCGTGGCGTAATAACCGGTTTGCCATTTATACAGGTGGCAAAGCCGCGAAGACCGGCATACCAATAATCGTAGGTATAAAAGAAAACAGCATCTATATTGGGTTGCGAAAGGTAAGGCAGCATTTGCGAATCGCTGTAGCCATCGCTAATTACGTTTAAAATACTTAGCCCGGCTTTTTTCATCATGCGTTGGGTGATTGCGGCTGCCGAGTCAAGCGAATTAAAATTACTAGGGTAGTAATAGCCTAAACCCGAGGGGCCGCAGATAAAATAATCGCGGCCACCGGGACTGGTAGCGGCTGAATCGTACAGATATTTTAGAGCAGTAGGGGCCAGTTCGGCCAGTGCGGGTGAAACAGTCCAGCCAAGGTTGCAGGCTCCCCTGCGGTGGCTGCCGTACCAGCCGGGATTAGTGCTAAAATCGTTCAGCAGCCACTGTATATTATCGCCATCGGTCATTACAAAACAAACGGTATGCTTACCGGGAATAACGGTAGTATCATCATTATTATCCTTTTGATGGGTGCTTACATTAAAGTTTGAATAGGTAGATAAATTGGACGCCCAGTCGGAAGCATGTACATGCAAACCATATTGCGAAGCGGTATAAACGGTAGTGTGCTCATCGGGGCCCCAGCCCATCATAACCCCATTAACCCCTACCCGCGAAAAGGCCTGCCGTACTAAAGGTGTAAATGCAATAAAATCCCAAAAGTGAAAGGCGTTGGCAAATACAGAGTAATCAGAAAGATAGGCGTATTTATCAACGCCCTGATAGGTTACCACCTTTTTACTCAGCGAATCGGAATAATTGTTGAGCACCCAGTAGGGGCCTTTATCGCGCAGGTCGGCCAGCATGGGTATGGCCAGGCTGTTTGTAACAC
>DASZPC010000606.1:0-5506 GCA_035550455.1 Chitinophagales bacterium
ATAAATACTTCGCTGGCACAGAGCGTATCGGTAGATATTTACGATGTATTGGGCCAGAAGATAATGAGCGGCGACCATGAATTAACACCGGGCGCCAACAAGCTGGATTACGATTTCAGCCAACTGGCGGCAGGCACTTACACTGCCGTTATAACTTCGGCTAACCAAACCTATACCAAGAAGGTGGTAGTGAACAAATAATAAACGGTTTTATAACCGTAGTAAAGGGGGAGGCCAGCTAAAGGCTTCCCCTTTTTATTATTCGTTATTCTGTTAGATTTGTCCTTTTCAAAATTTAAAGCAAAACATTGAAGCTTTCGGTAATAATGCCGGTTTTTAATGAGAGGAAAACCATCCGCGAAATAATTGCGAAGGTGATGGCAGTGCCTATTGATAAGGAACTGGTGATAGTTGATGATGCTTCAACCGATGGCACGCGCGATATATTAAAGGAATACGAGGGCAAAGAGGGCATTAAGGTTTATTACCATAATATAAATAAAGGTAAGGAAGGCGCTATAAAAACCGGTATACCTTATACCACCGGCGAGATAATTTCTATACAAGATGGTGACCTTGAAACCGACCCTAACGATTTTATTGCACTTACGGAGCCCATTAAAAAAGGGGAGGCCGAAGTGGTGTATGGCTCGCGGTACCTGAATAAAAGAGAGAAGAGCCTTTACTTTGCTTATAAGTTTGGGGCGCGGTTTTTAAGCCACGTGGTAAATATTTTATACGGGCAGAACATAACTGATGAGGCAACCTGCTACAAAGTATTTAAGGCAGATGTTTTGAAAAAAATACCTTTGGTGTACGACCGGTTTGAATTTTGCCCGGAGGTAACGGCCAAAGTTTCGAAAATGGGGTATAAGATTAAGGAACTGCCCATGAATTATTACCCACGCAGTTTTGAGGAAGGCAAAAAGATGAACTGGCGAGATGGGCTTAAGGCACTTTGGGTGCTTGTTAAATACAGGGTTGTAAGCTAAATGGCAAAACAGCAACAGCGTAAACAAACAGTGCAAAGCAAAAAGCACGAAGCCCCTAAAAAAGGCGATGATTTGTTTACGTACCTGTGGCATAACCTGGCGGTATTGGGTGCATTGGGGGTGGTCTTCCTTTTCTTTAGCCAGAAATTTTCTGATTCGCACCGGATGAATGAGTTAACTGAAAAGTTTTACCAGTTAAGGTCGCAAAACCCTAACTCGCCCGAACTTCGTGATTTATACAACGAGATTATTCCATTGCAGCAAAAGGTATATTCCGATACCTCGTTTTTTACCCGCATTACCCGCGGTTACGATTGGGCGGTGAACGACCTTACCCTGGGCAATCTTAAAAATATTGATAAAGTAAAGGAGGAAATTCAACGCAACCGCGAGGATAGTACGGAACAATCGTACCTGGAGGCGCGTTTGAAAAGGAAGATTGGCCTTTACTCCTTATTTAAATATGTAAACGATAATACGCCGAAGAATGCAGTCATACTTTTGCCTGAAGGCGATTCGGCGGTATCGAACACTTCGAAGTGGAATTTTATTTATGATGCGGAATGGTCGGAATATTTTTTGTACCCAAGGCTTTGTGTGGCTATTGGAGATGAAAAGGACCACCCCGACCTGGCGAAAAGGGCCACCCATGTAATTATAATAGAAGGTAAAGGTTATGATAAATTAAAATACAATGTGCCTGCACAGCTAAGGCAGCAGGAGGCGGTGTTGCCTATAGATACCCCACCGGCCTGGCTAAGGGTTGAAAGATAGATATGCTTGTAGTCGGAATTATATTATGCTACCTGTTGGGCTTATCGTTGCTGTTGCTGATAAGCCGCAAAAACACGCTTGCCGAAATGGTGGGCTATTCGTTTTTGCTGGGCATGGGTGTGGAAACGTTGCTGTTGTTTTTGCTGGATATAATAAACCTGCGGTACTCTGCGGGGCTGTTGACGGGCCTAAATGTTTTTGGTATTATCATTATAAACGGGTTGAATTATAAAAACCTGCTGGCGCTTAAAAATGAATACAAGGCCCCTGCATTTGAGTTAAAGCAACTTAACCTTGTTGCTACAGCACTGTTTGTTTTTATGGCTTACCTGTTTTATGGCATAACTGTTAAAAACCTGTTTTGGCCGGCCTCGGCGCACGATGCCATAGGTTCGTTTGATAAGCTTGGTAAGGTAATGGCTATTGAAGGCAAGCTGAAAATAAGCCTGTTTGATTACAAGCTTGAAGGCGCGGGCGGTGTTTATCCGCCTTTGTTTCATGCCAGCCTGGCTTATGTTTACATATTTGGGGCCGAAACGGGCAAAATTGTTACGTCGCTTTTTTTTCTGTCGCTGCTAACAAGTTTTTATAGCGTGTTGCGGGTGTATGTTGATGCTACGGCCGCGGCATTGTTTACCCTGTTATTAATGATAAGCCCTGAACTGATGAGCCATGCGGCGCTTTCGCTGGATAACCTGCCCACCACAGCTTATGTAGGCCCCGGGGCGCTTGCCACTTTTGCCTGGCTTGACAAGAGAGATAGAAAATATTTTTGGCTGGGGGCTATACTTACCGGTTTTGCCGTTTGGATACGCAGTGACACGGTAGTGTTTACTGCCGCTGCCTTGCTGGTTATTGGCATAGATTTTTTACGGAGCAGGAATTTGAAAGACGCCATAATTTATGCAGCAATAATTGTTGCCCCCTTTATAGTTTGGGCCTTGTACCTGAAGTTTAAGATACATTTTGCCGATGCGGCGAAATTTGATTTTAGTATTGGCTACAATACCGGCCGGATGGATATGATGATGGGCTATATAAGTGCGTATCTTTTTGGTGGGCATTACAGGGGGGTAGATGGCGGGCAGTTATATGGGATTACATTCATCCTGTTTTTTGTAATGATTTTAGCCAACCTTGGCCTTATATACCGTTTCGGGGCCCGGTATATTTTGTTAGATAAAATGTATGTGCTGGTGTTTTTCTTTGCGGCGTTTGTGCTGTACTTTGTAGTGTTTTATTTTATAAACGAGCAGGTGCAAAATGCCCCGTTGTATTCGCTAATGGAAAGCTCGTTTAAACGCGGGCTGTTTTGTTTTATACCTATCGTGTTGTTCTATTCATGCACTAATTACGCTTCTTCCATGGTGTTTGAGAAGATTGAAAAATTCAGGAGCGCATTGTAATGTTTTTTATCCCCTTTCGGGACCTCATAAAAAAGCCTTTTGAACTTTATGCAACTGAATAAAAAAACCATCGGCAGGGTAGGTTTTATCATCGTTTATTCGGTTGTAATATTTTTTGTGCTTGAAGGGGTTTCCTACCTCATTCTGCAAAAGTTGCACCTTAATAAATCGAGGGTAAGGTTTAACCGCGAGTTATCTGGCTACACTGTTTTCAAAAATACCCCTGACTTTGATTACTGGACATACAAAGAAGGCGACAGCGGCACGGATGTAATAACCGATAAGTATGGTTTTATATGCGATGAACCGGTTAGCTTAAATAAGGACAGCAATACTTTGCGCATATTTTTAATGGGTGGGTCGGCTATGCTGGGTGCGGGGCAAAATGCTAATACCAATTGCTATGCTTCGGTAAAGCCTTTCCCGGTATCGCTATATCAGTACCGCATCAGTATAGCCGGGTACTTAAAAAAATACCTGCAGGGCAGGTTTCCGGGCAAAAAGATAGAGGTGGTTAACTATGCCGGATATGAGCGCCAGCTCCACCAATCAATGCTGGCGTATGTTACACAGGTTTACCGTTTTAAGCCGGATATAGTGGTAAATATGGATGGGTTTAACGACCTGATAAATATTAATAACGGCGATATTTTTGAGCGCTGCGAAATGTTTTACCTGCCCGAATACACCAATATGGAAATTGAAGCGCATGCGCCGGTTTTCCGTTTGCGCACGGCGCGGTTGATTTATTACCTGATGATTAAAATGAAGGAGTACCTTTCATCGAAGGCAAGGGCAGAAGTGATTCCACGGACGGATAATGCACGCTTGTTAATGGCAACCACCGGCACAAACAATACCAGTTGTGGTTGCGAAATTGATACTGCTGTATACAACCATAATACTTACCTGGCTATAAAGGATAGTATGATTGCCACCTCGGCGGAGTGGCTGGATATAATTAACCATTATGCCTATATATTAAAAGGCGATAAAGTGCAGTTTTTATTTGTAATGCAGCCCATACTTGCCAGGCCTACTAATAAAGCCCTGGCGGGGTACGAACGCAATATGCTGCCAATAAATGTACTTTGTAACCACAACAAACCTGGAAAGCAGCACAAAGGCAAGGCGCCCGAACCGACAAGCCTTTATGGCCGCTTAAGGCTTAGGGATGACTGGATGGACGGGGCGAAGGATATAACACTTCAATATTTTTTAGACGACTACCTAACCGGCGCTATAAAGCAGCAGGCAGATGAACATGGTTATTTTTATTACGACATGGGGCGGGCCATGCAAGGGCTGGACAGTAATTTTGAGTTTTATACTGATTATTGCCACATGACCAAAGAAGGCAACCGTTTTGCGGCTGAAAAAATTGGCGAGGCGCTGATACAGGACAAATTGATAACTGAATAAAATGCGTTATTAAACTACAATGGGTAAAACTGCCGCCTATATTGGCATAGCTGGCGCACTGGGAATGGCCGCCTGCGATATGATATTGCTGGCGCAGCCGGTGGCCGGGTGGAACTATGGTTTATCGAGCTTTGAGGCCATGGCGCTAACGCCCCCGTTGCGGGTTTTTATTGGTTCTACTTTTGGGCTGGTATGCGCGTTTTTTATCTGCTTTGGCTTTTGGTATTTAAAGGAACTGTTTGAAGGGGTTGAGAGGCAAAGCGCTTTATGGCTGTTTGTTGCCCTTTGCAGTGTTGAGTTTTTTGGCGGGGCTTTTCATGCCGGATATTACTTTATTTCGGCGGCGGTTACCACAAATACAGGTAGCGGCGCCCCTTTGGCAATGGCCATAGTGCAGGAGTATACCCACCATCTTGAAATTATATCGTACCTGGGCGTGCCGGGTTTTTTGGCGGGGGCCATCCTGTTTTTTAAGCTGGCGCTGGATAAAAGATTCCCCAAATGGTTCAAATTTGCCAATCCCTTAATAAGCTGTGGGGTGTTTATGGCTGTTTTTAGCGCCTTGCCGGCCCCTTTTGGAGGTTATTTAAAACCCACCTTTATTAATATGGGCCTTGCGGCCATGCTTGCCCTTTCGGTGCGTTTTTGGCCTAAAGCCGCTTAAAACAGCCGTTTTTACCCAATTGCAGGCGGTTACCCCTCTCAAAAATTATTAACCAAACATTTGTAACTATTTTGGTAAAATCTATCTTTGCAGCCCGTTTACAAAAAAAGTAGATGGGTTTTTCTTTAAAACAGGTCAAAATCAAACAATTAAATGGGTCACAAAACAAGTCCAATAGCTAATCGCCTCGGTATCGTTCGTGGTTGGGAAAGCAACTGGTATGGTGGTAAAGATGCCGCAGCAAAACT
>DASZPC010000607.1:0-2487 GCA_035550455.1 Chitinophagales bacterium
GGCACCGATACCGATGCCTTTGCTTACTCATCGGGCGGGGTGCCTTCGGTACTTATATCGCTGCCATTGCGCTATATGCATACTACGGTGGAAATGGTTTCGATTGAAGACGTAGAGAACGTGGCAAAGCTGATTTATGAATCGCTGTTGAAACTTAGCCCGAATTTTAATTTCAAGTATTTGTAAGCCTGTACAAATCTTCCTGTAAGGGGAAGTCTATATTTCGTTGTCCAATGGCACGAGCGGGATGCTCGCGCCATTGGAGAGGTTTAGCCGGTTATTAGGCATTCGGGAGATGATGTAAAAGCCGCAAACTAAGTATGGATTTTTTAATAATTAGAGATGAAAGCGAAAATGGTTTCAGAGCAATTGCTCAAAAGCTATTTGATGAATACGCGATTCAAACCTGCAATGGATTATATGGGTTTGCAGAACTAGAATTCTATTGGAATAATTTGTCAACTCATAATGATAAGGCTACATACGAACGGAAATATGTAAATCCAAAGCGAGGAGACTGGTTTTTTCATTATTCAGGTGTTGATATTGCGCTCAAAAATGACGACGCAGGTTTCGGAGGGATTTTGATTAGAGGAATTATTGATATAACCAATCGAAATAAAATCTATAAAGGGCCACTGGTTTGTGTAATGCGGCTTTTTAGTGAAGCCAATGCTTTTTCTTCCAGTATGACTCCCCAAATCGTTCCTTACGATAAATTTGAAAAATCAAAAATAGAAAGTAAACCCCGAATAGGGTTAGGGAAAAATGCTATAGAAAGCAACACTGATAAATTAAATTATAATTTTAGCATCTATCCCTCCAAATGAGCAATAGAACTGCCCGTTATGGACTCTTGATACTCAACCACACTATTTGCGGTTTGCACACAAAACAATTGTCCCGTTGAATTTTCACATTAATGTGAAATTATAGTGGTTAAGAAATTTGCATAAGGGGTATGCCGCATTGTATATTTGATAATATGGACAGGTTAGGTAATGGCTTTTTGTGCATGGCCCGGTTTTTAAATTTTAATTTGCGTAACAGTTTGATTATCAGTGGGGTATCTATTTATTTATCTAAAGTAGATAAGATGCTGATTATCAGGTAAATACGTTAAAAAAGTAGATAAAATAGAGGTTTTTAGAGCCGGTATAGAGCATAATTAAGCATAAATAGATAAGTGGCTGGTAATGAGGCGGTGGCTGTGGTTTTTATAGGTGGAAAGGCCTGCTTTGTTGTTTTTACCGGGCAATGGAATGCCGCAATAGCCCGTTGAATAATAAACGGGCGGTATGAAAAAGTTTATTGTTTTAATGGCCGCTATTAGTGGTTTGTTGGTTTTAAGCCAGTGTTGGCAACACCGCAGCAAGGCCGTAACGCAGGACGAGGGCGCCAAATTGTTTGGGGATTATTGTGCCGGGTGCCACTCTATAACCGGACGGGGAGGGCCCTCGCAAATACCGGGTTTTAATGCGCCGGATTTGCGAAAGTTTAAGAAAAGCCAGGCGGAACTGGAACAGATAATAAGCAATGGATATGGTAAAATGCCCGCCTTTGCCGACTCGGCCAGTACCGCAGAAATAGCCATGATTGCGCAATATGTGGCTACGGATATTGAGCAACATTAATGCGCCCCAAAGGCTAAATGCGGTTGGCGGTTTATGGCCCCGGTCCAGCCTACTGAAGGAAATTGCTGAGTAACAGGCATGGGAGTGTAAGTTTTCGGAGTGTGGTTAAAACATGCTATTTTCATGCCCGTGAGGCACAAAAACGAAGTTACCATAGGGCAGGCTATTGATATGATGATTGGCAACCTGAAACTACAGGGCAAGCTGGACGAAAGCCGTATAAAAGATGCCTGGCCTTTGCTGATGGGCGGCCCAATTGCGAAGCATACCAGTTCGGTTAGTTTTAAGGATGGCAAGATGTATGTAAAAGTGGAGTTGCCCGCCCTGAAACAGGAGCTGGGTTATTCGCGCGAAAAAATACGCGATTTGTTCAATGCCGAACTTGGCAGGCAGGTGATAAAAGATGTTTTTATCTTTTAGTTAGCTTGTGCAATTGGGTAAAAGCCGCATCTGTACACTGCAAACAACACCCTGTTATTAAGTATTAAAGGGCATAGCCCTTATGGCCACACCAATAAGTATAAATTGCGCAGGTTCATGAAAGCGGTTTTAGGGTTTACCTTATTTTTGCTGCTGCTGTTATTTGGCACAGGGCCTGTACGCGGGCAAACTGTCGATACTGTTGCTTATGAAACAGGCAGTTATACATTACGTAAAAACAGCATGACGGTTGATGAACTTGCCGATAAGCTAAAGGTTAACCCACAGTTATTAATAGCGCTTAACGGTTACTTAAACGGGCGTGAGGTAATACCCCCGCACAGCCAGGTAAAGGTACCGGTTTACCCCAAAGGGTATGTGTATGAGCCTGAGAAAGTTGTTTTTAAGGCTGCACCGGTTGATACCCCGGGCG
>DASZPC010000608.1:0-2026 GCA_035550455.1 Chitinophagales bacterium
GCTCTTCCAAATAATCCAGTTGCTCCATAGTGCGCAGCCAGCAGGTAGCTGTAAACCGTTTCCTTGAAAGGAACTCGAAAAACTCCTTCTGCGGGCAAATATTCGGCACCACCTCTATGCTCCAACCGGTAAGCGGGGCCAGCAGTGCATCTGTCCTTTTAAAATCAGGTATCTCATCAGCATTAAATTTCACCTTTTCAATCGCATTCAAATACGCTTCCGAAACCCAGGGCTCCAGCACCTTCATTTGCCTTGTAAAAAGTGTCTTCCATACATCAAAATCCTCTGCATGGTAGTTGCTGTAAATCTGTTCTGTGGGCCTTATCATAAATGTATTTTCGTTTTATAAAAAATAAGGCCCGTCCTCTTTGTCAGAACGGGCCTTTGTATTTTGGCTTATGTTTTTACTTGTTTCAAAACATACCATCATTCGCCGCTCTGCTTTTATGGCTGCGATAGTAATAATATGTTTGGCTTGTTTGAAGCATAAAATGAATATAATGAATTTTCCGCAAACCTGTTATTCCTCTGTTTCCGGCAAAGTGCCAATTACAGTAATACCGCCTTTTACCTTCTGTTTCAGGTCAACCTCAATTTGTGTGCCCACCGGTAAAAACAAATCCACCCGCGAACCAAATTTTATAAAGCCAAGCTCGGCATTTTGCTGCACCTCATCGCCCTCGTTCAGGTACCAGCGTATTTTGCGTGCCAGTTTACCCGCTATCTGCCTTATCAGTACCTCAAAACCGGTTTCTTCGTTCTTTATCACTACCGTATTGCGCTCATTCTTCTCTGACGACTTCGGGTGCCAGGCCACTAAATACTTACCAGGGTGGTATTTTTGGTAACTCACCACACCGCTAATAGGGTTGCGGTTTACATGCACATTGGCAGGGCTCATAAATATCGAAACCTGTATGCGCTTGTCATCAAAATATTCTTTCTCATGTACCTCTTCTATCACCACCACCCGGCCATCGGCGGGGGCTATAATCTGGTAACTGCTGTTATTAAACTTACGGTTTGGTATCCTGAAAAACGAGGCAAAAGCCGCAATTACAATGATTGATAATACACCGGTTACATAATAAAGCACAATGCTTTTTAAAAAAACAGCTACGCAAAAGTTAATGGTAAGAAGGACAATTCCTGAAACCAAGAGGATTTTGTGGCCCTCTTTATGAATCTTCATTTTTCCCTTCATCGCAATGGTTCAATTTTTTTGGGGTGGCAAAGTAAGCGAAAATTCCACAATTGCCCCTCATATCAAAACTTTAAATAAGTTAAATCGCCACCGGCGGCTATGGGGATGTATGTAAAAAAGGACAAACAGGGCTCGTAAAAATCAAATGCCGGAATACCTTATTTTTCTAATGGTTCAGGTAATCCATTATCAGCAGCATATTCCTTATCTGCGCAAGCAGCCACAGCACCGAAAGCATAAACGGTACGGTAAAAAAGTATGCGTCAAAGCGGTCTAAAAAACCTCCATGCCCCGGCATTATACTGCCCGAATCTTTTATGGCAAGGCTGCGCTTCAGCATCGACTCTACCAAATCGCCAAATGTAGAAGCTACAATTACCACCAGGGCAAAAATCAGCCACTCCACCCTCGAAAACTGCCCCAGGTAAGTGCACTTGTTGAAGAAGAAAGCAAAGCCTAGTGTAAACACAATGCCACCAATCATACCCTCCACTGTTTTCTTAGGCGATATCCGCGGCATTAAAGGGTGCTTGCCCAATAAAGAACCGGTGGCATAGCTGGCCGAATCATATATCCATATCAACAGGAATAAGGCTACCAAAAAATAAGCCCCGTATTGAAAATACAACCGGTTGGTAAGCACTACCGGTACCACAATCCACATAATGGCAGTAATGTTCCAGCCAATATTTTCAAATGGCTTCTCCGATTTTGCAAAAAGCTCATACGCAAACAACAGGAACACAAATACCGGTATGCCAAAATTCATGCTCACATTGGCATCGCGCAGCCGCGTTAAACCCTGCAAAAACGCAATGGCCA
>DASZPC010000609.1:0-1591 GCA_035550455.1 Chitinophagales bacterium
GTAAAACATTTCGCGCGGGTTCACTTTCTCCAGCGATACTTTCGATATCAGCCGTTCCAGGTCGCCGGTTAGGTGTATTTGTTTCTTCAGTTCATCGGCAAGGCTGCTATGCTTCATAAAATAAGCCACTGCTTCCTGCCTTTCGGCAATTCTGTTTTTATCCAGCAGGGGCATTACCATCCAGCGTTTTAAAAGCCTGCCGCCCATGGGCGAGGTGGTATGGTCCAGCACATCGAGCAGCGTTTTGCCGCCCTGGTGTGGCGATGAAATCAACTCCAGGTTGCGGATGGTAAACCGGTCAAGCCACACATAATGCTCATCGCTTAATCTTGTTAGTTTGGTAAAATGGCTAAGGTTGTGGTGCTCGGTATCTTTTAAATATTGGATTATAGCCCCGGCAGCAATTACCGAAAGTTGTTCCTCATTAATCCCAAAACCTTTCAGCGAGTTTGTTTCAAATAATTTCAGCAGGGTATCAAGCGCAGTATCGTAGCTATAAATCCAGTCATCCAGTTTATAAGCGTAAACCTTAGAGCCAAACTGCTGTATAAAATCCTTTTGTTTCGATTTTGGGTAAAGTATCTCTGAAGGCGAAAGGCTTTGTAGCATCTTTTCTATATAAGCAAAGCCGCCTTCAGCTATATAAAACTCACCGGTCGAAATATCGGCAAAGGCAATACCATAGCGCTCGTTTTCAAAATAAACCGAGGCCAAAAAGTTATTGGTTTTGGTATGCAGTATGTTATCGGCCAGGGCCACGCCGGGCGTAACCATTTCAGTAACCCCGCGCTTTACAATGCCTTTGGCTAATTTGGGGTCTTCCAGTTGGTCGCATACAGCCACACGCAGCCCCGCCCTTACCAGTTTAGGTAAATAGGTATCTAAGGCATGGTGCGGAAACCCCGCCAACTCCACTTCGCTGGCCTTGCCATTGCTGCGCCGGGTAAGCACAATACCAAGCACTGCTGATGCTTTTTTAGCATCTTCTCCAAAGGTTTCGTAAAAATCGCCCACACGGAACAATAGCACAGCATCCGGGTACTTTGCCTTAAAGCTGTTGTACTGCTTCATCAGCGGGGTTTCGGTTTCGCTTGTGGCACTTTTTATCATGCTCCGGTGTACTGCCATACTTTTATCTCAATACTTAATTCTCACTACTAATATCTGACATACTAACTTAAATTGTCCCGAAAATACAAACTGTGCTTACTTTGCAAACCTGTTTTTCTTAACATAAGGCTTTGAGGAAATTACTGAACGAAGAATTAGGGCGGCTATCAACCGATGAGTTCCGCCAAAGCGCTAAAGCACCCCTTGTTTTGGTGCTCGATAATGTACGCAGCCATTTGAATGTGGGTTCGGTTTTCCGCACTGCCGATGCTTTTTTATTGGAGGGAATCTGCCTTTGTGGTATTACCGGCCAGCCCCCGCACCGAGATATTCAAAAAACAGCCCTGGGCGCTACTGAAACTGTGGCCTGGAAATATTTTGAAAGCACGCTGCTTGCGGTTAATGAATTAAAGCAACAGGGCTATATTATTATTGGCATTGAGCAGGCCGAGCGGGCCATTATGCTGAATAATTTTACACC
>DASZPC010000610.1:0-6216 GCA_035550455.1 Chitinophagales bacterium
CTATAAAAAACGATAATTAAATTTTTGATAATAAGCCAAAGGTTACTTTTGCGCATCGAAAAGGATTCATAGTTAAATTTTGTTCTATTATTCGTAAAGGCGGTTTAAGAAAATGTTTATGAAAAAAGTATTTGCGTGCCTGGCGTTTGGTTTGTTTGTATTGGTTTTGCCTAATGTGTTAATGGCGCAAATGCCCGGCGGCGGTAATGGTGGCAAAGGTGGTGGCGGCGGTTTACAGAACATGTTGCAACAGCAAGGCATTAAAATGAATGTGGGCCATATTTATGGCAAGGTGGTTGACCCTAAAACCGGCAAGGGTATTGAATTTGCATCGGTGGCCTTATATACCACGCATGGCGATTCGCTAACCGGCGGGCAGCTAACCGAAACCAATGGCGATTTCTCTCTGGATAACCTTCCGTTGGGCAGTTATAAACTGAAGATTACCTACGTAGGGTATAAGCCTATGGAAAAAAACGTGGTGGTAACCTTTAAGAATGGTGAGCAGGACCTTGGCGACCTTGCTATGGAGGAAGATGCCACCACTATGAAAGCGGTTACGGTTACTGCTGAAAAATCGACTATTGAATTGAAGCCAGACAGAAAGGTATTTAATGTAGATAAAGACCTTTCGGCACGCGGCGGAACCGGTATTGATGTAATGAAAAACATACCCGGTGTATCTACCGATGCCGATGGCAACGTAACCCTGCGGAATGCCTCGCCGAATATATATATAGATGGCAAACCCACTACCCTTACGCTGGACCAAATACCCGCCGACCAGATTGAAAAAGTAGAGGTAATAACCAACCCCTCCGCAAAATTTGAGGCCTCAGCCACCGGCGGTATTATTAATGTGGTGCTGAAAAAAAACCAAAAGCCCGGGTATAATGGCATGGTTAGTATGGCATTAGGCACTAATAAGCAGTATAATGGTATGGCTTTGCTGAATGTGCATGAAAAGAAATTTGGCTTTCTGCTGGCTTATAACATACATGGCGCAACCAACGATGTGTATTCATACACCGACCGTAGAAGCCTGAACAACGGCGAAACAACCGGTTACTTTCACCAGGATGATAATTCTATTGATAAACGCTTGTTCCAGGTTGGCCGTATTGGTTTGGATTATAACGCCAGTAACCGCACCTCGCTTTCACTTTCAGAAAACATGGTGTTTGGCAGGTTTGAAACCAACGATAATGGAAGTTACTCCACCAGCGATTCAAGTAATACACTTAAACTTTCAGGCAACCGTAATACCGACAGGGTGGTGAATTTCAGGAATTTTACCACCGATTTTAGCATACACCATACCTATCCGGTGGAGGATAAAGAATGGACGCTCGATTTAAATTATAACCGGTCTAGGGGCGGTACAAATTACACATACGATTTTACCACTTACGACCCTATCGGAAATTTGATTCCTTATAACCTGGCTGATAACCCCGAGAGCGAGACTGATAGTACCGGCACTTCCAGTAACATGGTTACGGCACAATGGGATTTTGCAGACCCAATAAACAAGGATATGAAAATTGAATTCGGGGTACGCAGCAATTACCAGCGCCAGTTTGCCACGCCAGTGGTGTACGACCAGGTGGGCGATAGTATTAATCCCGTACCAAACCTTAGCCTACGGTACCGGACGGATAATCTTATTAACGCCGCCTATGTAACTTTTAGCCATCAGGTAAAAAACTTCAGCTACCAGCTGGGGCTGCGTTTTGAGGAAACCTATTTTGTAGGAAAGCTGTTAGATAGTGTAAACGGCACTTTTAGCTATGGTTACCCTTCTTCCATCAATAACCTTTACAATGCCTTATTCCCAAGCCTTAGCCTTTCGCAAAAATGGGGAGAAAAGCATGAGTTGCAGTTCAATATTACGCGCAAAATAAAGCGGCCTAATTTTTTCCAGGTCAGTCCGTTTATTTTTGCCAGCGATATGTACGATTACCGTATTGGCAACCCGGCCCTGCAACCCGAGTTTGATAATAAAGCTGAGTTGAACTATGACCTTACGCTTGATAAATTTACGTGGTTAAGTTCGTTATATGGCAGTTTCGACCAGCAGCCTATTACCCAGTACAGCTATGCGCAAGACTCTTCCAACATATTGATAAATACCTTTGAAAATGCTAAAAACAGCTGGGAGTATGGGTGGGAAAATACCATTAAGGTAACACCAGTAAAAGGGCTGGATATTACTGCCGATGGAACCGTTTATTATAACTCAATAGTAAGCAATGTATCGGGCGCAGAAATTAATAACCACGGCTATAGCTATACTATAAAAGGGATTATCAGCTATAAATTCCCGCTGGGCATTGTCGGGCAAATAAATGGCACTTACGAGGCCCCCCGTATTATCCCGCAAGGCCATACGCTACCGCTTTATTTCTTCGACCTTTCGGTAAGTAAAGATTTAGGTATTGTATCGTTTAACCTTAGTGTAAGCGATGTGCTTAATTCAAAGGTGCATGGCAATTACTACGATACCCCCACCTATATACAAACCAATACCCACCGGCGCGATGTGCGCTATGCCCGCCTGGGTATGAGCATAAAATTCGGCAAGCTGGATTCGAGCATCTTTAAGCTGAAAAAGCAGTTAAAGAAAGAGCAGCAAAATGCACCAAGCGGCGATGATTTGGGCTTTTAGCCTTTAGTACCCGCAGGTGATATACTAAAATACTTTTGTAGATTTAGGCGATGTTTACCTGTATGAATACAAAAAGTATTTTGGCCCCGTTAAGGCAGTTTTTTTTAGCAGCGCTTTTTAGCTGTGGTGTTTATGCCCTGCACGCACAATACGTAACTATACCCGATACCAGTTTTGTAAACTGGCTTAACAATAACGGGTTTTATTATTGTTTAAACGGCAACCAGCTTGATACTACATGTTCCTACATTCTTAATGTACACAACCTCAGTATCAGTTATAAGCGCATTAATAACCTCGATGGCGTTCAGTATTTTAAAAACCTCGATTCTTTAAAAGTAAACGCCGATACCACCTTAACGGATATACCGGTGCTGCCACCGGCGCTACAGGTATTAGAGTGCCGCAATAATCAATTATCTGCACTACCCGTGCTGCCTTCAACACTAACAAGGCTTGCCTGCGAGTTTAATAACTTATCAAGCTTACCTGCTTTGCCTGCTGCTTTGCAAAGCCTTACCTGTTATAATAATGCTATTGACTCGTTACCGGCATTACCGGCCGGGCTGAAAACATTGTACTGCGCCGGCAACCCTTTAATCCATTTGCCCGCATTGCCCGATTCGCTGCTTTTACTTTCGTGCAGTTCCAATGGGTTAAGCCAGTTGCCCGCACTACCCGCTTCGCTGGTAGAGTTGTATTGCCAGGATAACAGCCTTACCACATTGCCTACATTGCCCACCGGGCTAAAAAACCTTGATTGCTATACCAATACCTTAAGCAGCCTGCCTTCCCTACCCGATTCTTTATGTGTTTTGGTGTGCCATCATAATAAGCTAACCAGCCTGCCTGCTTTGCCTGCCGGGCTTACAATTTTAAATTGTGCCTATAATAAGCTTACCGGTTTACCGGCTACATTGCCCGATTCGCTATACCAGCTTTTTTGCGACCACAACGCCGGTATTAAATGCCTGCCGGTTATTAAAACAATCTGGTACTTTGAATTTTCGGGCGATATTTTAATTGATTGTGTGCCAACTTATGGCAATGTGTACATTAGCGACCCGGCGCTTAATTCCATACAGATATGCGATGCCGATAACAACAAAAACCATTGTACGGTAATAAGCGGAATTACAGAAACAGCATTGCCTGTTTTTAAAGTTTACCCCAACCCTGCCAAAGAATATATAACTGTTGAGGCCGATGAAAATGCCGCTATTTCTTTGTTTGATGCTGCCGGGCGTGTGCTGCTATCCACTAAAATGCAGGGGGCGCAAATGCGCCTGAACACCCAACAGCTACAGGCAGGTTTATACCTCATAAAAATGGCCGCAACCAATGGTTACAGCCATTTTCAAAAAGTTATAGTTGAGTGAACTAAGCTACCCTGCGGTGGCCCACCCACACAAAACGTTTGCTAACATATTCCGGGTTGGTAAACGAAGCATTACCGGCGGGGTTGCCACCTGTAACGTGAAAATCGCTGAAGCCGGCGTGTTGGTTTACCCAAATCATGCCCGTTAGGTTAAGTGATACCGGGGCAAAAACGCTTTCCATTTCTTCAGTAATCATTTTGGCTGTGTCTTCATCAGTGGCATAAGCAGCACAGGTAATAGCGCCGTGTTTAGCCACCATTTCTTTTGCCAGTTCAACCGACTGGCCGGTATCTTTTGTTTTAATGATGAGCACGATAGGGCCAAACAGTTCGTTTTCGTAAATGCCTTTGTCTTTGGCATCTACTTCCAGCACTATAGGCGATGTGGTGCGTGCTTCTGGAAAATCAGGGTTAACCACTTTAACGGGCTGCAACAGCACATTAACATCAAGGTCTTTTACCGAGTTTACGCGTTTAACCGTGTTTTCATTTTGTATAGCGCCCGGTGTGCCGGGGCCCATTTGCGGGTGGTTTACCAAACCTGATATAGCATCTACCAGTGCTTTTTTCACATCATCATATGGAATAACCGTATCGCCCTGCTTAACGCCACCGGCCGGTATAAAAAAGTTTTGTGGCGCTGTACACATTTGGCCCGAGTAAAGCGACACAGCGAAACCCAGGTTTTGCACCACTGCTTTTAAATCGCTTACCGAATCAATAATAACCGAGTTAACGCCTGCTTTTTCGGTAAAGGTGGTTTTGCCGGGTATTGATTCTATATAGCTGCCAAACTCTGAACTACCGGTGTAGTCAATCAGTTTAACCAGCGGGTGTTCGGCCAGTTTTTTGGTAATCAGGTTTTTTGAAGAATCGGCAGCTAACTGGCAAATGTTAGGGTCAAGGCCCTTGCTTTGCAATACATGCTGAATTTCGGCCACCACAATGGCAATAGGGTAAACCGATTTAGGGTGCGGTTTTACAATTACCGGGTTACCGGTTATAAGCGAGGCAAAAATACCCGGCACCGAATTCCAGATTGGGAAGGTGCTGCAACCAATTACCAGGCTTATGCCTTTAGGCACCGCCTTAAATTCCTTTTGCAGTTTTACCGATGTTTTACCCATGGGTTTTTCCCAGGTAACCTGTCCGGGGAAACGGGTTAGCTCTTCATACCCTGCGGCCAGTGCTTCTAAAGCACGGTCGCTGGCATGTGGCCCCGATGCCTGAAAGCTCATAATAAAACTTTGGCCGGTGGTATGGTGGGTAGAGTAGGCAATTTCAAAAAAACGGTATTTAATCTTTTCAAGGGCTTCAACCAGTATTTCAGCACGGTCATCAACACTTACATTTTTCCAGGCGCCAAAGGCACGGCCTGCACGTACTACTAATGTTTCCACTTCAAATACGGGGTAAGTAACGCCCAGCGGTTTTAAAGTATATGGCGACACTTCTTCGCCTTCCCATGCCACCGGGTTTTGTTGCAGCAGCCTGTTAAAAGCCTTGCCTAATTGGTTATTATATTCCGATAAGCCAATACCCGGTGCATCTTCGCCGTAGGCTTTAGGGTGTTCAGGGTATTGTGCGTAAAAGGTGCGTTCGTGTATGGCTTTAACTGCCTTATCAACTATTTCCTTATTTGCCGCGCTTAATGCCATGGTGGTGTGGTTTAGGGGTTATTAATAGCGGCGTGAAGATATTAAAAAGGCTTACGGCACAAAAATGGTTTGGCTGCGTACCGGCCTTGCCGAAAAGTAACCTATAGCCCCGCCTTGTATATTGGTGGGCGGGTTTTGCGGCACGGCTGTTGATACAGGGTTTGACCTTGAAAGGCTGCGCAGTACTGTAAAATAATCATAGTTGGCAGCATCAATACACATCAGGTTTACCTGCACGCTATCGCCGCTATTGGCACTTACACCCCGTATGCGCATTTCAACCTCAATACCATCAACATATTTATCTGATAGTACGCTTATATTCTGTACGCTATCCATCAGTTTGCCATTTACTATGGCTTGCGCCTGGTAAAAATTGCCTATGCCGGCGGGGTCCTTAAAATAGCACCTGAAACGCTGAAAGGTAGTATCGCCCCGGTTAATAAAATTGGGTTCTTCGCTCGCTATCTGCAAACTGTCAATATCCACTGGCGCGGGCATGGTTGAAACAG
>DASZPC010000611.1:0-3246 GCA_035550455.1 Chitinophagales bacterium
TCGTTCGAAAACAGGCCAGACCAACTGGTTTGGGGTGCAATGTTAACACTTTGGCAGTTATCGGTAGCATAAGGCACCGGTATATGATAATTATACGAGCAAGCCCCCGGCAGCGCATTAAAATTAAGGTCGCTAATATTGTTGTGAATCACCGGCGGCGTTGTATCGCGCACACTAATGTAGGTTGTTACATCGCTGTAATTGCCAAAAGCATCTTTTAAACGGTACACCACCGTTGAAAGGCCAATAGGGAACAAAGAACCGGGGGCAGGCCCTGAAATGCGCGTAACATTCACATAATCAGAACAGTTCCAGTCGGCACCTGTGGGTACCTGGTAGTTAACATATTTACCACAGGTACCTGCATCGGCTGTTTCATCATAATAGGAAATAAATGGCTGGAGGGGCAGCGGGGCATTTTTTTCGTGGTAAACAACTGCCTCGCCCCTGTTGGTTCCTACGCAACCGTACTGGCTAATGGAGGCCACATAAATTATTACAGAATCCTGTAATGAGGAGCCAAAGCCAAAGTCAGGGGTAAAGGTATAGCCGTTTACATGGCTGCCAAGCGGTTCGGGTGTGGGGGCCGTTGGCGAACTGTAGAAATTATAAGCCCACGAGTCTCCGCCGCTTGCATACAGCGTTACCGGTTCGGCATAACACGCGCCATTGTATGGAAATGCTGTTGGCACAGAAGTGGGCAGAGGGTACACATTGGTGGCCGTGTAGTTTTGTACTGAATGCGAAACGCAACCTGCCGGCGAAGTATAAGTAACCGAATAAGTGCCATTATTTTTTATCCATATTTTATTAACGCTGGTTTGGCCGGTGCTCCATGTTACGCCAGGGTAGGTATTAATATACTGCTGGCGTACCGAATCCCAAACAGTTACCACGGGCGCCCCTGTAACCTGTAGCTGGGTTGAATCTGTACCATAGCAGTAAGAATAGTTAAAACCACCACTGGATGGGGCTACAACCATAGTAACCGGCGCCTGCACGTAAAATATATGTTCGGCGGGCGTGCTCCATCCGCAGCATGATTCATACGATTGCAGGTAAACATGGTAAAACGGATTACCTGTTTGAACGGGCGGATAAAATTTAAACTGTTTTTCCCTGGAGGATTGCAGCAGGGTGCCATTATAGTACACACGCCAGTAATAACCATCGAAAGTAGTATCGGCGGGAACTAACGAAACGGTATCGCCGGTGCAAACTACCGGTGGAACTGTGAAGCCGGGTAAAACCCTTTGGTTGGTAACTACAATATCGTGAAAAGCATAAATACTGGGGTGAGAGGTATTGGTTTGTATAATGTGTATTGTGCCCGGCTGCGATACCGAAACTTCCTCGTAGGTAGGTGTATTGGTAATGATGTTCACATTACTGGCTAGCCCGTTCATGGTAATATTCATGGTAGATTGTGCATTTTTGGCAATGCCAATTACCGAATTGGTACAAGCGCGTGAGGTATCAGCATAATAAGAAAGCTGGTCGTGTATCCCCCAGGTCTCATATTTTTTACCGCTGGCCCCGCGTTGACCATCGCCGCCTGCGCCACCATTACCGCCATTACCACCACTGGCCCCCTGCTGGCTGGGAAATATAGCGCTTGAACTTGGCATAGCCCCCGGATAGCCCGGATAACCCTGCCCCCCGGGGCCGCCAGTGCCACCCTCGCCACCCTCGCCGGGGTCGCCTAAATTGTAGGTTACATTACCGGTAACAATGCCAGTGCTTAAATAGGCATAGATGCCATATACCGAGCCGCCGCCGCCGCCGCCGCCGCCACCTTCGCCACCACCACCACCGCCGCCGCCATCGCCACCGGGGGTGGAAAGGTTTACTATGAACATGCCGCAAATGCTATTGCCGCTGGCATTGGCTATGTCAACTATGCCCAGCAGTGTGGTTTTAACTATTGCCGAAACGCCAAGGGCGTCCTCATTTGTTATAAACGATGCCTTTGGGTCTATAATTGTAACGCCCCCTGCGCCGCCGCCGCCACCGCCTGCGCCCCCATAACCGGCCCCGCCTTTACCGCCCATGCCCGGTATATAAAATTCATCCCCCTCGCGGGCTATACCGGGGCTGTTGCTGCTGGCGCCCGCGTTTCCGTTGGCCCCTGGCTGGCCGGGCGTACCTGCCTGCGATGCCGGTTGTATATCGGGGAAAGTTCCGGATAATATGTCGGCTATTGCCTGGCTGTCGTTCGAGCGGTTTTCGTATTCAGTTAAATAGCAACTCCACATGCAACTTTGGCCGGCGTTGCCGCCAATACCCCCTGCCGCACCAGCGGTGCTGCCCCCGGTTCCCCCGGTAGGGGCCGGTTCCTGTAGTTCGCAGCCTGTTTGTAAGCAGTTCAGGTGTTGGCAGGCTACGTATCCCTGCAGGGGGCCACCATTGCCACCGTTGGCGCCTGCGTTGTATGGATTGCTATCAAAGGCAGTACCGCCTAGTTTGAAATTAGCATCGTTACCTGGCCGTCCGTCTACGCCCCTGCCCCCATTTTGGGCATTATCGGTACTGATGGTCATATTCAGCAGTTCCACATTTTGGGTGTGGCTGGCGTGGATGCCGTAAACCGAGTAACCGTTGCGGCTGTCTAACGATGCGCCAACAGCCCCTGCAACACTCAGGTTAAAATCTTTCAGCGCAATATTCTGAACCGAATCAAGGTCAATACCTATTATATGGGCTACATAAAAAGTATCGCCAAGGTCAATAATCGTGGCATATTGCAGGTGTGGGTTTATTACGTTTACATTGGTAACGGCTCCGGGGTTTTTGCTCCAACTGCCATTATTGTTAATAAACCCACCTTCAATAGAAATGCCGCTGGGCAATTTGAGGGTATTAAAAACATAGTAATTGCCCTGCTGCAAAAGCAGGGGCGTGCGGGTTGGGTTGTTTTGGTATATGGTTATGGCTGTAGTTAAACTGGCGGGGCTTGCTGCAGTGCCCGGGCCTGTACCGGTGGGCGAAACGTAAACAGCATTAGCATTAATACACTGCGCGCGTATAATGCCAATATGGGCCAGGATAAAAAAGATAAGCAGGAACAGGGTTTTGAAGGGGTTTTTCATGTTGGTTTTAGGCTTGATGTTTGCTGAAAAGCCCCGATTGGGGGGACTTTAACAGTATTAGTTGTTGTTGCAAAGCAACAACAGCGGCGCATAAAACGCACTACTCAAAAAATACTCATTAATGCTTTATTAGCTAAATTGCCGCATAAACGCTGTG
>DASZPC010000612.1:0-1710 GCA_035550455.1 Chitinophagales bacterium
TATAGTATTATTCGGACGGGCTAATCCAAGGTCAAGCAGGTTCGTCCACACCCCTACATCAAAGCCCTGGGTGCGGCATGTAAAAGCAAAATTGTTGTTATATAATAGCGAGTCGGAAGGGGAAACGGTTAAATTATAATAACCGGGATTAGGGCACAATAAAGTAAACGGCAGGTTGCCGGTATCCACCTCCAGGGTATAGTCGCCATAGCCATTTTCAAATGAAAAGAACCCCGCATCGCCCGAAAACGATTGTTGTATTAAACTACCCGAACTATCGAGTTTCATTTTTACAAGAGGCTGTCCAACATCGTTTACATCAAAGGTGCAATTGCTGTTGGCATCGTAATAGCACTGGCCGCTAATGTGCCAGAAAGACTGACAGGCGGAGGGGTTAAAAACACTGCATAAGGGAACCGTGCCAAGCGGAGGGCTGCTATTGGTTACACTGCCGTAGTCGGGCACACAACTTACCGCTGTACCATAAAAATACATATAGTTTATCCGTTTCAATTCGGGCAGGCAGGTAAGGAGGGTATCGTAAGAGCAGTTAAAATACCAAATACTATCAGGTAAAACAGGAATGGAGGTAAGCTGGCCGCAATATGAGCAATTTAAAGAACTCAGTATATTAGGTAGTGCGGGCAAATAAGTTAAAGGATTATGGCGGCAGATCAATGCTTGTAAACTTAGCGGCAAAGCCGGAAGGCTGGAAAGGTTATTGCTATCGCAAACTAATGAAATTAAACCCGCTGGTAAAACTGGCAAGGCGCCAAGCGGGTTAGCGCCGCATAACAAACTTACCAGGGAGGCAGGCAATGCGGGTAAACCGGTAAGTTGGTTATCGCCACAATCCAGCTGATTTAAATTAGCCGGTAAGGCAGGCAGGCTGGTAAGCTGGTTGAAATTACAGTATAGCTGGTTAAGCGCAGCGGGCAGGGCAGGTAAACTTGTAAGTGCATCGTACCTGCACCACAAATACTGTAACGTAGCGGGCAAAGCAGGCAGGCTGGTAACCTGGTTGTAGGTAAGCTCCAATAAAGTAAGCCCCGAAGGTAAGGCCGGCAGGCTGGTAAGCCGGTTAGCGCCGCATCTAAGCTGTGTAAGGCTGCCCGGCAGAGCCGGCAGGCTGGTAATTTGGTTATCATCGCAGGTCATATACCCAAGCTGCGAAGGCAAAGTTGGCAAGCTGCTTAAATTATTGTACTGGCAAATGAAATAAGTTAGCGTAGCGGGCAAAGCAGGTATGGTATACAAAGAATCGTTCGAGCAATCAAGTGTATCAAGGTTTTTGAAATATTGTATGCCCGTTAAATCGCGTATGGGAACACCATAGCAATACATGCCATGGGTACTTAACACCGTACTACAGCTTGTATCCAGTTGGTTGCCGCTCATACAACCACTAAAGCCATGGCTTTGCAGCCAACTTACAAAATTAGCATCGGGTATGGTTACGTACTGGGCGCGGATAGTGCTAAAGTATATGCAACAAGCCAGCATCAGGCCATAACGAATTACTTTAAATGGGGTTTTCATAGATACCGTATTTATAAACAAGGTATGAAACAAAAACCGCGTAAAGCAATTTATTCACTATTTAAATAAAGCGGGTTTACAACCGAAGATCTTTCGCAATAACTGATACATATAAGGCAATAAGTGATAGGCGGGTTACAGTTTCGAGTTCCGGATTTCAGGTTCCCAATT
>DASZPC010000613.1:0-2071 GCA_035550455.1 Chitinophagales bacterium
GCGCTTACCGCAACCGTGGCAGGAAGTAAGTGATACCGCCGCTACGGCTATAGCTAAAAGGGTAATAATTTTTTTCATGTTGTTGGTTTATGGTTTTAGGGGCCGCCTGCGGCGGCCCCTTTATTTACTTAAAAATCCTTATCGCTGCTACCGTCTTCATCCTCCTTACTGCTATTATCATCGTCCTGCTTTTTTACTTTGCTGTGGCTCTTCTCTTTTTTTGTGGTGGTTTCTTGTTGGCTTTCACCATCGCCGTTACGGTGGTTTTCACCCGCAATGCATTTAACTTTGCCATTTTCAACGGTCCAGGTAGTGTTGGCAAAATAGGTGTCGTCATAATCACCAAAACCTTTAACGGTAGCCTGCCATAAATCAATATTATCGGCAAAGCTTACCTTTTTACCTTCGGGTATAGCCAGCCTTATTTTTACATTCTGGGCGCGCCATTTTGCATTTTTAGCTATGTAAGCAAGGGGCCGTAAATCAAGCACCGTATCCACCTGACTGTAGTTGTAAACCACTGCGGCAGTGTTCTTTTCCGCATCGCCGGTATTGCGGCCACGCGAGGTAATCAACTCCTGGATATAGAACGAATCATTATCCGATGGCATGAGTTGTAATGATGGCTTATTTATGGGAAGCATATTTATATCATTAAAGTTAACGCCGTTTATAAACATGCCATCCCAGTCTATATTAAAGTTGTAGTTGGCATCTTCATAATCGCTCTTATCAATTTTATTGCCGTTAGAATCTACCAACTGCACATACAAAGCCCCGCGTGCCGGCTGCATCAGCATACTGGTATATTTTTTAGTGCTGCTCGATTTAAAATTGGTAACCACTTTACCGGTTGAAGCAATAAGCATTACCAGGCCAATAAACCAGGCAATAAAAAGCGCTATAGATAGCCAGCGCACCCTCGACCTACGGCCCAGCAACATTTTAAGCCCAGCGTAAACCAGGCCAATAAAGGGGGTGGCAAAAAACAAAAAGAACCCTATACTGAATACCGTAAGCGTGGAAGATGAATCAACTAATATTTTGGCAACGGGGTAAAATTGCGATGTGCCCAGAATGTAGAAGGAAACAAAGCCAATGCCCACTATTACCAAAAAGAACATGGCAAAGGCAATTAACCCCAGCGAGAAAAGTATAATAAATACCCGTCCCAGCGACATCCCTATACCCCATACACGTTCAAAAAAGTTACCATTATGTACTATATCATGCACCGATTCTCCTGCGCGGCTGGCAGCATCTTTAATTTCCTTTTCAATGGTATTAATATTAATAGGCTCGCCTTTCATTTGCAGTTTTTCGGCGGCAGTATTGGCCTTGGGTATAATTACCAGCAACAGCAGGTATAAAAACACTATCGAAAAACTGGTAAAGGGAATAAGCACCAGGGCGGCAACACGCATCCATACCGGGTCGGCAATACCAAAATAATGGCACAGCCCCGAAATAACGCCGCCAATTTTAGCATCATCGGGATCACGGTAAAGGCGCTTGTGTACCGGCCCGGTAGTTGCCGAAGCAGTAGCGCCGGGGGCAGCGGCCCGGTTTCCGGCAGGCTCTTGTGTTTCGGCCTCCTCACCAGCAATATCTTCCGGCTTGCCCAGGGCATCAATTACCGCTTGTACATCGCTAAAGCTAACCACCTCTTTACGGTTGGCCAAACTTTGGGTAAGCAACTCGGCAATGCGCAGTTCAATGTCGTTCATTATTTCCTCGCGCTCGGCTGCATTGTTGAATTTGCGTTTCAGTGTTTCGAGGTAATTGTGGAGTAGCTCGAACGCATTTTCATCAATAATAAAGGCCATGCCGCCCAGGTTAATATTTAAAGTCTTTATCATGGCTTAGTTGGTTTTTTTGGTTTGTTGCAACAGGTTATTTACAGAGGTGGTGAGGTCGTTCCAGTTTTCAACCAGCTCCTGCAGAAATTTTTTACCTTCTTCGGTAAGCGTGAAATATTTGCGCGGCGGCCCAGAGGGCGATTCTTCCCAGCGGTACGACAGCAGCCCATCGTTTTTAAGGCGTGTAAGCAAAGGGTAAAGGGTGCCTTCCA